>MNXB01000042.1 GCA_001871125.1 Elusimicrobia bacterium CG1_02_37_114 | reverse complement strand
ATATACTATAATATAAAGAACAAGAAATACGGACATTTATTTCAAGGTAGATATAAGTCTATTTTAATAGATAAAGATAATTATTTTTTAGAATTAACACGATATATTCACTTAAATCCTGTTCGTGCCAATATAGAAAAACAACCTGAAAAATATAAATGGTCAAGCTACAAGGGTTACCTAGCGAAAAATGGGGATGGATATATAGACAAGGAACAATTAGAAAAGAATCTTAATATGGAACCAGAACAATACTGGAAATTTGTAATAAATGGAATGGGTAAAGACGATAAACTATTTGAAAATATTCATGCAGGATCTGTATTAGGAAAAAAAGAGTTCTATGAGGAAAAGGTTAAGAACATAAGAGAAAAAATAAAAGATAAAGACTATTCTTACAGAAAAACACTAAATGCCAGTATAGAACCTGAAGAGATAATTGCATATGTATCAAAGAACTATGCTAAAGAAACAACAGCATTTTGTACTACAAAAAGACGTTCAATAAAAGAAAAAAAGATAGCAATATATTTATTGAAAAGACTGACTGAATTGACTAATAAAGAGATAGGAGAAAAATTTGGTATAACTTATTCTGCAGTCAGTAAGGTTACAGTGAATATAGAAAGAATATTGGAAAGGGACCAATGTACAAAGCAAGAATTGGAAAGACTAATTTCACATTTCAAGGTCTGACCCCAATTAGACCAATTAGAATAATTGAGAGCGAAGAAATTATTGATTCACAGTTTTCAGATTATCTGAAAGATGAATCAAAGTTTACCGGTGGAAAAGTTCAATACCTGGCTTTCCCTGAAACCGAACAACAGGTGAGCGAATTTCTGGTCAGGATGAACCGGCAGAAAATACCTGTGACAGTATCTGCCGGACGGACAGGTGTGACAGGTGCAGGAATACCTTTAAGCGGTGCATTAATGTCAGTGGAGAAAATGAATAAGATTCTTGGGATAAGAAAAAATGAAAAAGGTGAATGGCTTATAGCTGTACAACCCGGAGTCATACTGGGTGATTTTAATAAAATGGTGGAAGAAAAAGATTCATCTCTTTTTTATCCTGTGGATGTAACGGAAACAAGTGCGCGTCTCGGTGGAACAGTATCAACTAATGCTTCGGGTTCAAGAAGTTTCCGCTATGGACAGACCCGCAAGTGGGTAGAAGGGTTGAGGGTAGTGTTAACAAACGGCGATGTACTTGACATTAAAAGAGGCCAGGTATTTGCAAACGAAAAAAGGGAATTTAAAATATTGCTGACTGACAATAAGACCTTAACGGTCAAACTGCCGGAATATACTATGCCTAATGTAAAAAACGCCGCAGGATATTATGTTAAAGATAATATGGATCTCATTGATTTATTTATCGGTTCGGAAGGGACATTAGGGGTTATAACCGAGATAGAATTAAAAATAATAAAAAAACCTGAAAATGTATTGCTTGTGATTGCTTTTTTCCCTACAGAAAACGATGGGGTAGAATTTTTTCTTCAGGCAAAAGAAGAATTCCGTAAGGAAGCAAATGTATTTGAATATTTTGATGAAAATGCGTTAGAAATTCTCAGAAAAAAAAGAAAGAAAGACGGTGTTTCGTCTAATCTACCTGAATTTCCGGAAAATGCAAATTCATCAATATTTCTTGAACTGGAATATACCGATGAAAACTTAAACAATCTCCTGGAACAACTGGAAAAATTACTTATAAAACATAATTCGTCAATGGAACTGACCTGGGGGGGGACAGAAAAAAAGGACATTGAAAAAGTAAAGTTCTTAAGACATGCATTACCCGAAGCAATAAATGAACTTTATTCGGAGAAAAAGCGTAAATGCACTGCCATACATAAGATTGGGACCGACATGGTTACACCGATTAAATATTTAAAAGACATTATTTCATATTATAAAAAAGTTATCTCAAACGAGAAACTTGACTATGCTATATTTGGACACATAGGTGAAAGCCACCTGCACGTAAATATATTCCCGTCAACAGAAGAAGAACTTGGCAGAGCAAAACAGTTATATATAAATTTCAGCAGGAAGGTTACTCAATTAGGCGGAACAATTTCAGGTGAGCATGGTATAGGTAAAACAAAACACGCATATCTGGAAGTTATGTATGGCAAGGAAGCAATCAGACAAATGGTTGCTTTAAAAAAAACGCTTGACCCGAACTGTATTCTTGGCAGGGGCAACATTTTTCCCGAAGAATTGTTAATATAGAGGGGCAACGTTTTTTGTATCTATTGACATTATTGAATTATTTAGTTACAATTATTGTGCTACAATAATTGTATTGCAATAATTGTATTACAATAACCAAGTAAAATCCTGAAGGATTAACTCCAGGAATTAAGGGTTTACCCTTTTATACTAATAATTAAAAACAATCCAGGAGAAAAAGTGAAAAATCCATTTTATTTAAAACCATTACCATTAGCTGCGTCTTTCTGTAACAGAGAAAAAGAAATAGAAGACCTCGTAAGACATGCAAAAAATTGTACCAACGTGGTTCTTTCTTCGCCAAGAAGGTTTGGCAAAACGTCACTGGTTAAACGTGTTCAGAAAATATTGAAGAAAAAGAATGTTGAAATTATTTATATTGATTTTTTTGGTGTCGCCAGTATAGAAGAAGTTGCATCAAAACTGGCCGCGGGGATTTATTCAATTGTTTATAAAGAGGAAAATTTATTAAAAAAGACACTTAAATTCTTTTTGAGTTTAAGACCAGTAATTAAACCAGACCCTGAAACAGGAATATCTATGACTATGGAAGTTATAAGAGGAAAAAATGGCCCTGAATTACTTGAGGAAACGATGAAGGGACTTAGTGATTTTCTGGCGGCCAGCAGGAAAAAATATAATGTCGCTATAGATGAATTTCAGGAAATAACAGAACTGAAAGAATCATTATCTATTGAAGGAATTATGAGGACATATATTCAGCATCAACAAAACGTATCGTATTTCTTTATAGGAAGTCGCAGGAGAATTCTTTCAGACATTTTTAATAATAAAAAGAGAGCGTTCTATAAAAGTGCAATAAATTATTCACTTCCTGCTCTGCCATCTGATGCCACGGTCAAATATATAATTGATATGTTTAAAAGGTATGGAAAAAGTTGCTCTAAGGACATTGCAAAAAAAATCTATGAAGTTACAAAAGGATATCCTTATTATCTTCAAAAACTTTCTTATTATATTTTTGACATTATAAAACATGTTGTCCGAAATAAAGAACTACATCAGGGAATTATGGAACTATTAAATGAAGAGACAATGATATTTGAAGTAATGCTACAAAATTTGAAGCCGGGTCAAATATCCTTCTTATATGCCCTTGCGAAAGAGCCAATAATCACACCATTTAATATAGATTATTTAACCAGACACAGGTTAGGTTCTATCGGAGGAATACAATCAGCAATAAAAAAATTAGTATCTTTAGATTATATTGAAAAAACACCTTCGGGATGGAAGGTTATTGATCCAATTTTTGCATTATGGTTGAGAAAAAAAGAAATAATAGAATAAAGGGGGATAGGGACACATCCCATTTTTTATAATTTCCACGAAGCATTGTTGATATAGACAGGCTTTTTCTCAACCATAGGTTGACCTACTCGGTCAAAAAACTTGACATAAGGATAAGGATTTATATATACTCTTCCTTACAGTAAGGAAAAAGGGGCGTTTAAAGGTATATTTCCATATAATAAAGAAGAGGTAAAAATGGGAGATTTCGAAAAACACATCAAGATTGCTAAAGAAAAGATTGGAGCAACAAAAGAGGCTTTTGCGAAAAAGAATAACACTGTTGTGGGTGATCTTGCCATTAAGGTTGTTGAGCAGTTGGTTGAGGCAGATATTGCCCGAAAAGGCGAGCATTTTGGAGACCATAAATCAAGACATGCGTACTCCAATAAAGAGTTTCCTGAGAAAATAAACAATTCTATGAGAAGAATATGGTTTGCTTATGGTGATTTGGGGTATGATGGAGTAAATGGAAAACGAGCAAAAATAGTCATGGAAAACCTTGAAATTGTGATTAAGTTCTTTGAGGCAAGATTTGGGGTGAAAATTCAATGAATAGAATATTTAAAAAAATAATAAAAGAGCTTTCAAAAATTGATGATGTAAGGACTGTAATACTGTATGGCAGCTTTGCCAGAAAGGAAGTAACTTCAAGATCTGATATAGATTTGTTTATTCTTACCACAGAAAAAAAGACTGCCAGAAAAATTGAGGATAAAGTCATTAACCTAGAATCAGAAACTGGAAGGAATATACAGCCGACAATAAGGACATTAAAAGAACTTGAGAAAACAGACAGCGGATTACTTCAGAATATATTTCAGGAAGGCAGAATACTTTATCTCAAAGAACCGACAGATATTCCTTCGTCAATGCTGCTTGAACAGAAACCCCTATTGATTTATTCCTTTCAGATAAGCAATCTAAATCAGAATGAGAAAGCCCGGTTTAACAATGATTTTTATGGCAGAGTCAAGGGAAAATACAAATATAAAGGGTTGCTTGAAGGAATCGGCGGACAGAAATTGTCGGCCGGATGTGTCTTTACTCCCTATATAGAAAAACAGAAAATTGAGAAATTTTTCAAGAAATTTAAGGTGCGGTTTAATCAGTTAAAAGTTTGGAAATAAGCAATGGCTGGAAAAACGGGTTAGCGAACCAACAGTAGGTTCTTTAGGAAGGATTAAACGTCCAGTTAAAACTGGACGCTACCAGAAGTAGGTTACTCCAGTAACAGTTTTTTTAATAGTTTTATGCACGAAGTTAATGTAAAAAAAATTATAGATTCTGTCAAACAGTTGTGTATGTCATCAAACTATTATCTGCCCGAAGATGTCATGCGGCTACTGGTAAAAGATTACAAAACAGAAGAATCACCTATTGGCAAAAAATGTTTGGAGCAGATAATAGAGAATGCCCGTATTGCCGAAAAGAAGAACATGCCTATCTGCCAGGATACCGGCATTACCTGTGTTTTTGTTGAATTGGGTCAGGATGTGCGTATTAGCGGTGGAAACCTGGACGATGCAATCAACGAAGGAATCAGGCAGGGCTATACAGAAGGCTATTTAAGAAAATCTGTTGTTGCTGACCCGCTGAACCGCAAAAATACAGGTGACAATACACCGGGCAGCATACACATAGATATTGTACCTGGTAACAGTTTAAAGATATTTGTTATGCCCAAAGGTGGTGGTGCAGAAAATATGTCAAAAATATCAATGTTGCCGCCGTCAGCAGGTGTTGAAGGTGTGAAAAGATTCGTTCTAAACACTGTTAAATCCGCAGGACCTAACCCCTGTCCTCCGATTATTGTCGGTGTCGGTATAGGGGGGACATTTGACAGTGTGGGAATTCTGGCAAAAAAATCACTATTGAGATCGCTTGATTCACCGAATCCCGATATCTATTATGCAAATTTGGAAAGAGAACTCCTTGAAGAAATAAATGATTTGGGTATAGGACCTCAGGGACTCGGGGGAAGAATTACTGCCCTCGCTGTCCTGATTAGAAAACATCCCTGTCATATAACGAGTATACCGGTTGCTGTAAACATTCAGTGTCACGCTGCAAGGCATAAAGAAATTGTATTATGAAAGAAATGAAATTAACAACGCCATTAACTAACGAGTCAATCAACCAATTAAAATCAGGCGATAGTGTCCTGTTAAATGGCATAATCTATACTGCCCGTGATGCTGCACATCAACGGCTCATAACACAAAATGACAGACCATTCAAACTGCAGGGAGCGGTCATTTACTATACAGGACCTACTCCGGCAAAACCAGGAGAAATTATCGGCTCCTGCGGTCCTACGACCAGTTACAGAATGGATGAGTATTCTATCCCGCTTATACAGGAAGGTTTAAAAGGTATGATTGGCAAGGGTCCAAGGTCGCAATATGTCATTGATGCAATGAAGGAATACAGAGCGGTATATTTTGCAGCTCCCGGCGGTGCAGGCGCATTCCTTTCAAAATTCATAAAAAAATGTGAACTTGCTGCATATGAAGATTTGGGACCGGAAGCAATATATAAATTGGAAGTTACAGACTTTCCGGTAATTGTCATAAATGATATATATGGCAATGATTTTTATAACGAAGTAAATCCCCTATAATCCCCCTTTATTAAAGTCCACAGGATGAAACAGGGGAAATAAAAGGGGGATTGAAGGAGGTAGAAACTATGTTCAGGATGATGGCAAAATCTAAAATACAACTTGCAAAAGTTACAGCAAAAAATTTGAGGTACCTGGGTTCAATAACAATAGATAAAGCGCTAATGGAATTCGCAGATATTTATCCCTATGAAATAGTTCTTGTGGTAAACCTTACAACAGGTGCAAGGTTTGAGACCTATGTAATAGAAGGAAAAAGGAATTCCGGCAAAATAGAATTAAACGGCGGAGCTGCGCGTATGGGAGAGATTGGCGATGAACTTATAATAATATCATCCGAAATGGTGGAAGAAGAAAAAGCAAGGAAATATAAATCAAAATTGATATTTCTTGATAAAAATAATCACGCGGTGAAAAAATGATCTTCTGGCTTCGCATAATTGGTTTAATATTTACGGGATTTATACTGCAGAAACAGAGGTTTATACCCTCCAATATTATAAGGGCAACTATTGGTTTTGCCATATATTTCCTGATTCCTTTATTCATACTTACAACAATGTGGAATAGCAGATTCAGTATTGTATCGGCAACTAATCTGGGACTGGTTATTTTCTTTGTAATCGTCATAGGAATTTGTCTTGCATTGTTATTTGCTCATATATGCAAACAAGATTTTCATGAAGTCGCCCTGCCAATAGTTATTATGAATTCCGGATATTTAGGAATACCTGTCATAGTATCTTATTTAGGACAGCAGGCACTTCCTTATGCTGTTATCTATGATGTACTTATTGTGCTTATCAGTTCCACCCTCGGAGTGTGGATAATAGGAGGAAAAGGGATTAAAGAAATTTTTAATATACCATTTGTATACGCTTCTATAATAGGGTTAATTCTTAACTTTTCGGGTGTGCCTATACCGGAGTCCCTTATAAAAATTAATTCAATTCTACTTAAATTTGTTATGCCTGCTATGCTTATTCTTGTAGGATACAATCTTGTCATAACAAATTTCAATATGATAAAAATATCCATTGTTGCAGGTTTTTTGCGTATTTTCGGCGGTTTTTTGACCGCATACGCTGTTGTATTGATAATAGGATTAAAGGGGACAATAGCAGATGTTGTAATACTTGCTTCAAGCATGCCGTCAGCCGTAGTTTCATATATACTTTCAGAAAAGTATTCTTCAAATACAAATTTTGCTGCAACAACCGTTTTTATCAGTACTCTTGCCTCTATCCTATTCATCCCTTTGATTGTTTTATTTATCCAAATCGGTGTCCGGTAAATATGAAACTATAACCGATTGACAAATAATAGACTTTTTTGTAAAATGTACTTATGATTGATAAAAAAATACCTCAGGATCTATTGCCTCGTATATTTCTCAACTCTTTAAAAGAAGATATTAAAGGGGATGAAATAACTTTGCTTCTTGGCGCCAGGCAAACCGGTAAGTCAAGTTTAATATTTTTAGTGTTAAATTGGTTATTACAGGAGGAAAAAAAAGACCCGAGCCAATTTTTTTATTTTGACTTAGAAAATATTATTGAAGCAGAAACTTTAAATCAAATCAGGAATTTCGATGATTTTCCAAAAATGCTCAGGGACAAGGGAGCTGATTTGAGCCATAAGACATGGGTCATTATAGATGAAGTACAATATCTTGACCATCCTTCTGGTCTTTTGAAATATGTTTACGACCACTGGCGAGGTAAAATCAAGTTTATAGTTTCAGGTTCCTCAACCCTTGAAATAAAACAAAAATTTACAGACCGTTTAACCGGTCGAATCCACACGTTCCATGTTCCCACTCTTTCTTTTGAAGAGTATCTTTTGTTTCAAAAACAGGACAATTTACTGAATAAAAAACGAGAATCCAATATCTTTTCTTTAATTAAGAACAAGAAAATGGAAGTCCCTTCCTGGGCTGACGTATTAAAGAATGATTTCCTGGAGATGGTGGAAAACTTTTGTATTTTTGGTGGTTATCCGGCGGTGGCGCTAAAAGAACTCCCGCTAAAGAGGAAAACCGACCTTTCAGGACTCTACTCGCTTTATGTAAGAAAAGATATAAAAGACTTAGCCCATATAGAAGATATCAAGGGATTTAATAATCTGGTGGGTATGCTGGCACATCAAGTTGGCTCTTTAATTAATGAGAGTGAACTTTCTAATGGAACAGGGTTATCCAGACCAACCATACGGAAATATCTTTCTATTCTGGAAAATACTTTTGTTACCGGGATGTTAACCCCTTTCTTTACTAATGCCCGCCTGGAATATATAAAAAGACCTAAGGTTTATTTTCAAGACACTGGTTTGAGAAATACGGTCATTAACAATTTTAATAATCTGAGAGACCGCTCAGATACAGGACATTTAATAGAGAACGTTGTGTTTTCTGAAATTGTTAAGAGAAAACCGGAACTATTTGAAGTGCACTTTTGGAAAAGCGAAGGTGGAACTGAAGTTGATTTTATAATAAAAGCTGAGGAAGAAAAATTAATTCCTATTGAGGTAAAGTATCAAACTTTCCAGACTCCACGGATTTCCAGGGGAATGAGGAGTTTTATTAACCGTTATTCTCCGGAAGTGTCATTTATCGTTACCAGGGATTTCTGGGGACAGTCGCAACTCAACTCTACAAAACTTTTTTGGATTCCTGTTTGGTCAATATGAGGGTTTGACATTGGGGGAAATATTAGATAAAATAATATTATTATGAAAAAAGATTTTATATCAATTGCTGACTTATCACAGAAAGAAGCCCTGGAGGTTCTCAATTTAGCTCTCAGTATTAAAAGCAAAAATAAGAGAAGACTAAAGTTTCAACCTCTTAAAGGAAAAATCCTTGCTATGATTTTTGAAAAGCCTTCCACAAGGACAAGGGTTTCTTTTGAAGTCGGAATGTTGAAGCTTGGCGGGAATGCGATTTTTTTAAGTGATAAAGAACTACAGTTGAAACGAGGAGAAACTATCGTTGATACTGCCAGAACTTTATCTCAATATGTTGACGGAATAGTAATACGGGCAAATAGACATAAGGACATTATAGAACTATCTACGCATTCAGATTTACCCGTAATAAACGGATTAAGCGATTTGGAACATCCCTGCCAGGTATTGAGTGATGTATTTACTGTCATAGAAAAAAAATCTGAAATAAAAAATAAAAAAATAACTCTTGATAATTTCAAAAATATAAAAATCACATACATAGGAGATGGGGACAATATAGCTAACTCATTGTTACTTGCATCTGCTATTTTTGGAATGCAACTGACAATATGTACACCAAAAGGATATGAACCAGACAGGGAAATAACCGTGAAATCCAAAAATATTGCTGAACAAACCGGTGCGGTTATAGAATTATCTAACAACCCGTTAACATCAGTCAAAGATTCTGATGTCCTCTACACTGATGTATGGGTTTCTATGGGCAAGGAGACAGAATATGAAACCAGACTAAAAATATTCCAGCCATATCAGGTTAACCAGAAACTATTGAATATGGCTAAGAAAAACCTGATTGTGATGCACTGTCTGCCTGCACACAGAGGGGAAGAGATAACATCTGAAGTCCTTGATGGGCCAAATTCAGTAGTATTTGACCAGGTAAAAAACAGATTATACGTCCAGCAGGCAATACTTACATATTTATTCCGGTAATCGTCCATCTGAAGATGGACGCTACTGCCTGCCCCCGTGTATTGTTTTACCCGGTAAAACATCGTGGGGTAGCGTCCAGTTTTAACCAACAGTAGGTTCTTTAGGAACTGGACGATTTTCTTGAAATGATTAGAGAATTCTGCAATATAAAACCTGAAATTGACCCGACATCATATATTCACAAAACAGCAGAGGTCATTGGTAAAGTAAAAATCGGCAAAGAAGTTTCTATCTGGCCGGGTGCGGTTTTGCGTGGTGATGTTGAACAAATCATTATAGGGGATAAAACAAACATTCAGGATGGTGTTTTGATACATACAGATTATGGCTTTCCGACTACTATCGGTAAAAACGTCGTTGTCGGGCATGGTGTGATTATTCACGGATGCAAGATAGGAAACGACTGTTTGATAGGTATGGGGGCAATTATACTCAATGGTACGGTTGTCGAAGACAACTGTATTATAGGTGCGGGGAGTGTTGTTACTGAAAATACAAGAGTAAATTCAGGCAAGTTAGCCCTCGGAGTGCCGGCAAAAATTGTCAGGGACCTTAGGGAGGAAGAAATTTTACAAATCAGAAAAGGTGTGGAACACTATATAGAAAAAATCAAGGAATACCGCACTGGTCACCCTGAATGAAATGAAGGGTCTATATATCGTAGTATTTGTAACTTGCTCAACAGAAAAAGAGGCAAAAAAAATTGCCAGAACCCTTGTCGGAAAAAAACTTGCAGCATGTGTTAATATAATCCCCAAAATAAGTTCGCTATACTGGTGGCAGGGAAAAATTGAATCTTCCAAGGAACTGTTACTTGTTATAAAAACAAAGAAGACCCATTTGAAAAAACTTATTAAGGAAGTTAAAGCAATTCACATCTATACTGTTCCTGAAATCATAGCACTACCTATAATTGAAGGTAACAGGGACTATCTGAACTGGATAGATAATTCAATAAAAGGGAGTTAATTATGGCTATGTTGCAGATAATAAAGTATCCAAATAAGATATTGAAGAGAAAGACTGTGCCTGTCCATGGATTGACTTCCGAGATAAAGAAACTTATTTCTGATATGATTGAAACAATGTATGCTAATGGAGGTGTCGGGTTAGCCTCAAACCAGGTTGGAAAAAATCTCTCTATAGCAGTCTGTGATATTTCTCAGAATAAAAAATCACCGATGGTTTTTATAAATCCTGTAATAACAGAAAAAAATGGGGAAAGTGTTGAAGAGGAGGGATGTCTATCTTTTCCGAATATCCTGCTGGAATTAAAAAGACCTGACTCCATTAAGGTCAAGGCGTTAAACAATAAAGGTAAACCCTTTGCAATTGAAGCGGAAGGGATTCTGTCAAGAGTTATACAGCATGAACTTGAACATCTTCAGGGAAAGGTATTCATAGATAACCTACCGGTTATAAAAAGGCTGATGGTCTGCAGGGAAATCAAACAAAACACTAAGAAAGCCCGATAAATCGGGCAACTCCAGGGATCCCCCAATTTATTGGGGTTATAATTTCCTTGTATGCTTCAAGAAATCGTCTGCAATATCGGTAATGCGGTTTAACTCAAGTTCAAGTTCTTTAGTTTTTGCCTCTATATTATCTTCTTTTCTTACCACTACTGGATTGCCATAAATAATTATACATTTGTTGAAAGGGAAGGGAAAAAGGTACTTGTCCCAGTTATCAAATATTTTTTTATGCTTAGCAGAACTGCTGACGGGTATAATAACACGGCCCGTTTTTTTAGCGGTAAAAATTACACCGGGTTTTGGGATAAATCCCGGGCCGCGAGGGCCATCTACGGCAAATGCCACATCTTTAAATTGATTCGCTTTTTCTATTAATTTAATCGTCCCTTCAACCGCACCGCGTTTTTCTGCTGAGCCCCGGACTATATCATACCCGAATTTAGACATAATTTTTGTCTGCAGCTCACCGTCTTCCGAGAGACTTGTCATAATAACCACATCTTTAAATGCGTGGACAAACAGCGGTATAAACTGTCTGCCGTGCCAGAATGCAAAAATTACATTTTTATTTTTTTCCTTATTTTCTCTAAATATGTCTTCGTTAATTTTTGTTATACCTGAGGTTCGGCAGACAAAGTTTATTAAAAAACAAATAATATTTGAGGAAATTTCATTTTTGAATATTTTATTCATAGAGGAGGGGGTAGGCTACCGTTTTTTACGGGGAACCCATTTTGCCAGTCCGACAGCGGTATAAACCGGCTTGACCTGATTATTTTCAGTTACATACACATTTATTCTTTTTGCATCAAATTTCTTTATAATTTCTTTTTCCATATCACCTGATATTTTTTCGTTTTGCAGTAATTCACTTTCTTCCTTCCGTGCATCTTCGTTTAATATTTTGTAAATAAAGTTTAAAGTTGAATTCAGGGCTTCCATGCCAATAGCATTTATGATTTGGGAAATTATTTTCTCATCCCTGTTGGTTGCATTCTCGATTTCTTTCTCTATATCCTGGCCGACAGTTGCTATAATTATGCTTATTGATGACACCTTTAAAGACTGTTCTATTTCCAAGCCGAATTTCTCAATTGACTCTTCCACTTCAAACGTATCAAATACACTGGCGGGAGATAAATATTCTTTTGCTCTCTCCATTTCTTTCCGGACAGCCTCCTGGAGTTGTGGTGTAAATTCCTTTATTTCCGTAATAAGTTTCAGGTTATGTATTACTTCGCGTTCACGCAAATTTACCTTGAAATTTCTTATTTTTCTCATTTGAAAACGCCTTTTTTTCAAATGTCCCCCCTGTTTTGATTTCAAAGAAATCAAGGGGGGACTATTTTTACCTCTTTTTTTTACTACGATAGGTCAACCATTCATATACTATTGGACTTGCAATGAAAACCGAAGAAAAAGTTCCGATTATTATACCGAACAGGAGTGCAAAAGAAAAGTCGTGCAGAACTTCTCCGCCAAAAAAGAAAAGTATTATAACTACAAGTAACGTGGAAACTCCGGTTACAACAGTCCTGGAAAGTGTCTGGTTTATGCTTGCATTAATAATTTTACCTAATTCCTCCCGTCGGATTAACGAGAGGTTTTCTCTGATTCTATCAAAAACCACGATTGTATCATTTATTGAATAACCTGCCAATGTAAGTATGGCAGCAATAACTGTAAGCGTTATTTCTTTATTTAACAACGAAAACACACCGACAGTAATAAATATATCATGCACTAATGCTATAACACCGGAAACACCCCATACAGTTGACTTAAACCTGATAGCAACATAGATAACTATACCTGCAAATGAAAGTAAAATTGCAAGGAGTGCTTTTTTAACCAGAAACTCGCCTACACGAGGACCGACATATTCGGTACGCTCTATACTGAACTCAGTTGAATACCCGGATACCGCATTCATAATATCCTTTGAAACCTTTTCCTGTTCAGTACTCTTACCTTTTATGTTTATTATTACAGAATTGTGCCTGGGAAAATCCTGTAATTGAAAACTATCCAGTCCCGAATCTGTTAAGGTCTGACGCAAATTACTCATAACAACAGGTTTTTCAAATTTTATCTGAGCTATTAAACCGCCTGTAAAATCAATACCAAGGTTAAGCCCTCCTTTTAATACTATAGATAGAATACATATTATCGCTAAAAAAACTGATATACTAAAACAAATATATCTCAGACCAATAAAATCAAATTTTGTATTAGAAAATAAACGCATACCTTTTCACGCCTCTCTATCAGACTGTGTCGTAACCCGATTGGAATCCCGCGAGGAATCCAGTATGGAATCCCGAACTTGAGTTGGAATCCCGAACTTGTTCGGGTAAGAAGTACTATCAAGTTTTGTCATGTTTTGATTTCTTTTGTTATTTTTTAGCCCCAACAAGTTGGGTAATCCGGTTGCGACACAGTCTGTATTCTATGGTTTCAAATTCAAAGTTTTAAGTATTTTCTTATCAAATAAATATTCGTAAGAAACTTTCGTCACAAAAATTGCAGTAAACATGCTGATAAGTATGCCTAATGATAGTGTCACTGCAAAACCTTTTATAGGACCTGTGCCAAACTGAAAAAGAAACAAGGCAGCAATAAGTGTCGTAATATTTGAATCAATAATGGCTGACAATGCCCTGCTATATCCTAAATCAATAGCAACCCGCACAGTTTTATTCAGTCCCAGTTCATCGCGAATACGTTCAAGTATCAAAACATTTGCATCCACAGCCATACCAAGTGTAAGAATAATTCCTGCAATACCGGGTAAAGTCAAAGTGGCATGAAACATGGCAAGTGCACCGCATAAAATTATAAAGTTCATCAGCAGCGCTATATCAGATATTACACCTGGTATACGATAATAAAAAATCATAAATACAACAACAAGCAAAAATCCTATAATGGAAGATTTAATCCCTGCATTGATTGAATCCCTGCCTAAAGAAGGACCTACAGTGCGTTCCTCAATAATACTTACAGGCACAGGTAATGCACCGCTCCGGAGAACATTGGCAAGAAATTTTGCCTCTTCATCAGAAAACCTTCCCTCAATAATGGCTTTTCCGTCAGGTATCCGTGAACGAATAACCGGTGCAGACTGCACAACTCCATCCAGCACAATCGCTAAATTGTTTCCGATATTCGCTTCAGTAATACGGGCAAACATATTTGCTCCGTCCCTGTTAAACTCCAGCCCCACATATGGCATACCAAACTCGCCGCCTGTCTCTACTCTTGCATCAACTAAATACCCTCCGGTTATTTCCGGGGAGGATTTGGCAAGATAAAAACCACTTTTGTCTTTACCCGGGAGAAGGACATAACCCGTCGGTACAAGTTTAAGAACAGATGAACTTGTTAAAATACTATCAAACTCCAGATTCATTTCACGGACTTTCTGGGCAATATTTGTGAATCTTTCCTTTAAATCAACAAGTCTGAATTCAAGCAACGCCGTTTTACCTATAAGTTCCTTTGCCCTTTCAGGGTCCTTTATACCCGGAAGTTGCACGACAATCCACTTCTCACCCTGCTGGGCTATGAGGGGTTCGGTTACACCATACTGGTCAATACGGTTGCGGATAACCTCTTTTGTCCGGTCAAGAGCATTAGAAATTTTCTCGTCTTTCATAAGTTTCGTATCATCTATTTCAAGTAAAAGATGTGTCCCTCCGCGCAGGTCAAGTCCAAGAGGTATTATTTTATTCAATATTTTATCCCTTGATTTCTCTCTATTATCTTTCTCATCCTGCGACATACTGTACCATTGAATTGTGGGAAATAAAAAATATAGCACTATCACTAATACAGCACCAATTACTGAAATCTTTATCTGCAATTTTGTCATGTTTTGATTTCTTTTGTTATTTTTTAGCCCCAACAAGTTGGGTAATCCGGTTGCGACATAGTCTGCAAGCTCAGGGTGATCCCGCCATGGCGGGGTCATTTTACGATTTCTCCTGTTACGACTTCGCCCTGCTGTTCGGTTTTGTTTATCACCTGCAGGATGAAACTCCTTCCTAACTGAACCCTGGTGTTTTCATCAATTTTCAGTTCGATGGTCTCGGGTTTTAAATTTACGACCATCCCGTAAATTCCACCAGACGTGATTATCTGGTCACCCTTCTTGAGCGCCGAAATCATCTGTTTGCGCTCTTTTCCTTTCTTTTGCTGCGGCCTTATTACAATAAAATAAAACACAAAAAAAATAAGTATCAGCGGTAAGAAACTGCCGAACAAACTTCCTCCTGTCTGTGATCCCATAATTCCTCCTATTTCTTTTTCTTCTTTTCTTCTTTTGTTTTGCTTTCCTGTTCTTTATCTAATAAACTTTTACGGTCTAATATACGCACAATTGCACCGCAAATATTTAATTTAATAATTTCATCTTTTTCCTCCTCAAAAAGTTTTGCCAAACCATCAACAGCATTATCCCTGCCAAAATCAGTCAGTATCCTTATTGCCTTCAATCGTGCATCAGTATCAGTGTCAGATGTTTTTAGTGTGTACAATAAAAAATCCTCGCCGCTGAAATCCTCCAGACGCATTAAAGACTCACACGCTAATAATCTGACAAGACCATTCTCATCCTTCAAGCCTTCTTTAATCTGCGGGATGAACTCTTTATCTCCTATCCTACTCAACGACTCATATACTGCCATACGTACTTCTGCATCCTTATCATTAAGTAAATCAGCTATATCCTTTGTAGATTCTTTATCGTTGATTTTTCCAAGAGCGATACATGCCTCAGCACGTACATCCTTATTCCAGTATTTCAATAATCTTTTGAGTTTCTGCACTACAATTTCTTCTCTCACTTCACCTAAAGCTTTACATGACTGGACACGAATGGAAGGGTCACTGCTGTCAAGCCCGGAAATAAATACCCCTACACCAGACCTGTCTCCTAACTTTGCCAGAGATATCAACGATTTATCTACTACACGGCCATCATCATCCTTTGTCATTTCTTTCAGGAGGGGAATATACGATTTATCGCCAATTTCTCCAAGCATCTCCGATGCCCGCGCTCGTACACTACCTTGCGCCAGAGCTTTTGCCCGCTCAATAGGTTTAGGTTTGTCGGAAAGTTTTGGTTTAGTCCTAAGAATTCCGGCAATTACCGGCAAACCCGAGTTGTCACCCAACTTATGCAAAGAAAACGCTGACTCTATTTTCACCTTATCCTTACTGTCGTTTAATAACTTCTTTAAATATGGCAATGCAGAACTATCTCCAATCTTACCTAACATCTCTGCTGTCTCAACCCGAGTTGTAGTCCACTCGGAATTGACAAATAAGTTAAGTTTTTGAAAATAAGTCAACCTTAAATCTTCTTTACTATTTACAGGACAGGTTAATATAATTAAAAATAAAATCGTCCAGTTAAAACTGGACGCTACAAACAAGGTGTAGCGTCCCAATTTATCAAAAATGTAGCGTCCCAATTTATTGGGAC
>MNXB01000046.1 GCA_001871125.1 Elusimicrobia bacterium CG1_02_37_114 | reverse complement strand
GCATTAACTGCCGGAAAAATTGCACAGACAGCAGAATTCTTCTCATTCGGAACGAATGACCTGACCCAGATGGGATTCGGCTTTTCCCGTGATGATATCGGGGGCTTCTTACCGGATTATTTAGAGAAAAAAATATTAAAAGCCGACCCGTTCCAGACGCTTGACCAGGAAGGTATCGGCGAGTTAATTGATTTGGGTATTAAAAGAGGCAGAAAAACCAACCCGACCTTGAAAGTCGGTATATGCGGAGAACACGGCGGTGATGCTGAAAGTGTTAAATTCTGTCACCGTGTCGGTATGAATTATGTGAGTTGTTCGCCTTACCGCGTTCCGATTGCCCGCCTTGCTTTAGCCCAGGCAGTCGCCGAAACCAAAAAGTAAGTGAATTTCACATTTCAAGGTCTGACCCCAATTAGGGCGGATTCTAAAATCAAGCAGATTAGTTGTTCGTAGGTCCTTCCGGTTGCTTTTGCTACAAGCGGGAATACGTCAAGCATTCCTAAATTTGGCAGGGGATTACATTCAATAAAATATGGATTGTTATTATAGTCAACCCTGAAATCAAATCTTCCGAAATCCCTGCAACCCAGAATTTTGTATGCTTTTGAAGTGAAATCACAAATTTTCTTCTCTAACTTCTTATCAATTTTTGCCGGGCAGATGTATTTTATTGCATCAGAACTTTCAACCATTGAACGGATGTAAAAATCTTCACCCACATCCATCTTGCCGTATATTGAAATCTGGACAGGAGGCAATATTTCTGGCGGGTCATTTCCCACCACGGCCACTGTAAATTCGTATCCGGTTATGAACTCTTCTATCAGGACAGGCTGTTTGAAGGTTTCCATTGTCCAGTCAACGCGTTCTTTGAGTTGTTTGAAATTTTGCACGAGTGATTCTTTTGATAATCCTTTACTTGTTCCTTCATGCAAGAGTTTTATAATAAGCGGAAACTTTAACGTCAAGTTTTCCGGAGTTAGTTCAGCCATTGAATTTATACACAAAAATTTAGGCGTGGATAATTTATGATATTCTATGATTTTTTTTGCCATAACCTTATCCAGAGTTAATCCCATTGTTAATGCATCACTACCTGAATAAGGTATATTAAATAAATCAAGTATTGCGGGCACCTGTGATTCGCGGTTCCTTCCACCCAGTCCTTCACATATGTTAAAAATTATGTCCCATTTCTCGCCCGAACGTATTCTGTCGAGAAGATTTCTGGCATGGCCAATCCGTATTACTTCGTAGCCGCCTGACTTTAATGCTGATTCAATGTGTTGTATTGTTTCTTCCGAATCAAATTCAGCATATTTGTCAGGAATATCGTCGGTATTTTCAGGATACTCGTTTTTAGAATCGTATGTGAAGCCAACTTTCAGTACCATAACAAGTAAAATATATCAAAAATAAAGACATTATGTCAAATTGTCAGCTGCTTTAGCAGTGACAATTTGACCCCCGAGTTTTGTTTTGCTTTGTTTTTCAAAGCAAAACATCGTGGGGTCATCCCTGTCATTTGATAAAATTTTTACAATATGTTATAATTCAAATCTACAGAAAGTATAAAAGGGTAAACCCTTAATTCCTGGATAACCCCAATAAATTGGGGGATCCCCGTAGCGTCCAGTTTTAACCAACAGTAGGTTCTTTAGGAACTGGACGATTTCTTGAATCTAAAAATATATATTAATAAAAACGAGGAAATACCTATGGACACACAACAGCCGTCAATTTTCGCAAAGAAATGGTTTAAAGTTATTGTTTTGTGTGCAGTGACGGTAACGGTTATGTATGTGATGATTTATATAGACGTAGTGTTGAGAGCAAAAAACGCATACCTGGAAGGCGAAAAGTATTGGTCCTGGTATGAGAACCCTGAAAGGAAGAAAAGTTTTTTGGATAATAGATTTAAAAAAGACAAAGATGAACTTGATAAAAAATATGCAAAAAAGAAATGGACAGAAGAAGACTATAATCGCCAGATGGATATCATAAAGTTTAATTATGAACGCGAGATGGAAGAAAGTTCAATAAAATATGCTTATATCTGGTATCAGACAGCAGTTGAGTTGTTTTCCCCGCCAAGGTCAAAATGGGTAAAACTTGCCGAAAAAAAAATGCCCGAAGCTAAGAAACTGTGGAGACAGGAACTTACTTCAAAAGGTATAAAAGTTGAAGACTACATGTTAGAATAATTAAAGATGTCAAAACGCATAAGTTACTCAGCCCTGGCAGCCTACGAGCAGTGCCCTTTAAAATTCAAATTTGAATATATTGATAATTTGCGGGATATTTACCACCAGAGGAGAGCTTATTTGTCTTTTGGTGAAAGCATTCACATTGCACTGCGAAAATTTTTTGAAATAAGAGAAGTGAAGGAACGGACACTGGATAAATTGCGTTCGGTTCTATTGAATAACTGGGTCCATAACGGTTATGCCACACCGGAAGAAGAAAATGAGTATAAACAACAGGCACTTTCAGTAGTAGAACAATTTTATACTCATTCAGACATTAATGCTCAACCATTATACCTGGAAGAATTTTTTCAGATACCCGTGGGAAATTTTTTTCTTACCTGTAAGATTGACCGTATAGATGAATTGACTGACGATAATGTTGAGGTAATAGATTATAAAACAGGTAAGTTCCTGCCCGGACTGGAGGGCTCTGATTCCGAACTGTCCCGCATTCAGCAGCTGAGAATATATGCTTTTTGTATCTGGGAGAGACTCAGGTTATTTCCACAAAAATTATCGGTATATTATCTCCAACACAATAAAAAAATTTCAACAAATTGTACACAGAAACAAATCAAAGAGACAAAAAAATATATTATTAAGTTATACAAACGGATTTCAAAAGACAATAAATTTTTACCTAAAAAAGGAGCATTCTGTAAGTCCTGTGATTATTCGGTAATCTGTCCTGTTATGGGTTTAGGTATAAAACCTGCCGAAAGAGAGAAGTTGAAGGAAGATTATAAACTGACAATAAAATCTCTGGAGTCAATCAGGAATGACCTTTATACGTTAAACAGGTCCTCCGTATATATTTCCGGTATCCTTGATACGGACACTCTGATAAAAAAGTCCCTCGACATGGTAATGCGGTTGGCTGATGTTGACAAAGGTGTTTTCATTGGAGTTGATGAACAGAATCTTTTAAATGTCCTTCATTCTGTTGGTATAACTACAACTTATAAACACCCGCCGCTGGGACCGGACGGACTTATGGCACTGTTAAAAACCAATGAAGAGGGTCTGCCTGAAGCACAGTTTGTAAACGACTTAGATATAAAAAAGGACTACCGTGCATTAATCCTGGATGATTCTGATACAAAAACATTAATGTTGTTGCCACTTCTGGCAAAAAGACAATTCCTGGGGCTGATAGTTCTCGGCAACCATAGAGACGGTTCTCCTTTTGATAATTACGATGTTTCGTTATTACAGAATTTTGCCGTTCAAATAGCGATTTCATTGCACAACGCAAAGTTATATGAACTGGCTATTACGGATGGACTTACAAAACTTTATATCCGCAGGCATTTTCTTCGGAAACTTAACTACGAAATTGAGAGAAGTAAAAAGTTTAAGACAGACCTGAACCTGATGATGATTGATATTGATCATTTCAAGAAAATTAATGATGAACACGGGCATCCCGCCGGTGACAGTATACTCTGCCTGCTGGCGGACTTACTAAAATCTGAAATAGACAGCGGTTCTACAATAGCGCGTTACGGCGGTGAAGAATTCATAATAATATTACCTCAAATATCCCTGAATGACGCAAAGGAAGTAGCTGAAAGACTGAGGTCTGCTGTTGAAAATTATAAGTTTGCGGTAAAAGACACATTTATGCCCCTGACTGTAAGCATAGGAGTTGCCGGTCAAAATTATGAGTTTTGTTCTGAAGAAAAATTTATTGAACAGGCTGATACTGCACTGTATAAATCAAAACAACTTGGTCGCAACAGAGTGACCGTGTATTCTAAACGTCAGTGAAGCATGTGTGACGTTTACCCCAGCGTTTAGTTTTCAAACTTGTCCTGTTTGAAAACTGCGAGGGGTTATGTCACCCCGATAAATCAGGGTGGGGTTTTACCTTATGATTACTGGTATTATAGGACTGTTGCTTTTGCCGGTGTGTTATGGTGCCTGCAGAAGTTTTTTATATTCTTTATCTTTTTTACAAAAACAGCCGGATGAATTATCAGTATACTTTATCTGTGGCGTTATAGCATATTTCATACTTCAGATAATTTTCTTCAAACCTATGAGAATTTATGTGTTCGGACATGAATTAACGCATGTTATTGCGGGCTGGTTGAGCGGTGCCAGGGTAAAATCATTCAGCGTTAAAAAAACAGGGGGTAGCGTAGGACTTTCAAAAACAAACGTTATGGTCAGCCTGTCTCCTTATTTTATACCAATTTATGCACTTTTATTAATTGCGGTCTATTTTATTCTTGGACAGGTTTTTAATCTTACCGGATACCACAATATTTTTTTATTTTTTTTAGGAATGAGCATATCGTTTCATCTTGTCCTGACGGTATTTGCACTGACACAGGGTCAGAGCGATTTAAAGAAAAGCGGGCAGTTTTTTTCATTGGTTTTTATACTGATAATGAATTGTATAGTTATCAGTTCAACACTTTCAATTTTTCTACCTTTCAGATTGAAAGATTTTTTTATCAATATGTTCAAATATAGCAGGGATTCATACGTGTGGATATACAGAATTGTGGTAAATAAGGCTCTTGAGGTAATATGATTAAAAAGAAATATGAAATCCCGGTATTGTTAAGTGATGAAATGAATCGCAAGATAATTCATATGCTGACTATCCTCTACCCTGTAGTTTATAATATGGTGTCCAGGTCAGTAGCCCTTATAATTGCAGGTAGTTTTGTTATTGTTGACGTTATTCTTGAATTTTTTCGTTTTGTTTCGCCAAAATTTAATAAGAGAATCATAGGTTTGTTATATAAAGGAATGTATAGAACGGAAGAAGTTCATCAGATGAGCGGTTTGCCCTGGACACTTACAGGAGGATTTTTGACAATATTTTTCTTCCCAGATAAAAGAATTGTTACAACAGCATTTCTCTATGTTGTTTTTGGTGACACTATTGCTGCTCTTGTAGGTGTATCTTATGGTAAAACGAAAATCCGTAAGAATAAAAGTCTGGAAGGCAGTTTAGCATGTTTTCTAGTATGTTTTTTATGCGGAATATTTTTTCTGCCGTTAGAACTGGCATTTGCAGGAGCTGTTGTAGCTACAATCATTGAGTTTTTGCCATTGCCTTTAAACGATAATTTCTGGTTGCCGTTGATATCAAGTTTTGTCCTCACCCTTTTAAAAAAATAATAGGGACGGAGGTAATTATTTTATAAAAAGTAAATAAGTAAAGGCTGTCACCTAAATGTGTCACCTAAATGCTAAATGTAAATGATACGGATAGTTAACCTTACAAAATGTTTTGGTAAACACAAAGCATTGGATAACCTCAACCTGGAAATACCGGCGGGTGAAATATTTGCTTTTATCGGTCCAAACGGTGCGGGTAAAACAACCACTGTAAAACTCCTGTCGGGACTGCTCAAACCCACCTCTGGCAGTGTTTCTATATGCGGCTATGATGTTCAGAAAGAACACATTAAAGTAAAGAAAATCATAGGTCTATTACCGGACCGTCCGTTTATATATTCAAAACTTACGGGCATAGAATTCCTGCAGATAATAGGTGACATATACGGGATACCGGGGAATGAACAGAAGAGCCGGATCCCTGAATTGATAACCATGTTTGGTATGGATGAATTCATAAATGAATTAATAGAAAGTTATTCCCATGGTATGAGACAGAGACTTATTCTGGCAAGCATACTCCTGCGGCAACCCAAGGTTCTCATACTTGATGAACCGCTGGTGGGTCTTGACCCAAAGATGGCGCGTCTTGTTAAAGATATGTTTATTGAACTGAGTAATCGCGGTATTACGATTTTTATGTGCACTCATATCCTGGAATTAGCGGAGAAATTGAGTCACAGGATAGGAATAATAGATAATGGCAGGTTAATTGCTCTCGGTAGCAAGGAAGAACTTATTGAAAAACTGAAAGGCACAGCATCCCTTGAAGATATCTATCTTAAACTCACAAATGCGTCACAAATGGGGACGGAGGAAACTAATACAAATGGGGACGGAGGAAACTAATAGTAATGGATAGACCAGATATTGATAGGTATGTCCAAGAGTTTCCTCCGTCCCCATTTAGGTCAATGATTGCCACCTTTTATAAAATAAAATTTTTTAGTTTTAAGAATAAAATAAGCCATCTTTCTTTTGCGGGCGAAATAAAATTTTCTCTCGGTATTATAATAGGAGCATTATTCCTGTGGGCATTATATATTGGTTTTTACAGGGTGCTTTTATATATCCAGAATCTTGAAATGATAGGTTCTATTGTCCTGCTAAAATTCTTGAGGATAGCGTTTTTTACAACATTTGCAATGGTGGTTTTTTCAAGCATCATAACTTCATTTTCCACAATATATTTTTCCGAAGATTTAAATTTTCTTATAACCTGTCCTGTTAACTATGTTAAGGTATTCTTAGTTAAAACAGTTGAAACAGCAATTCAATCCAGCTGGATGATGCTGGTAACATTGATTCCTTTCCTTGTTGCCTTTGCAAATGTTAAGTCCGCTAATATATGGTTTCTTTTTGGGTTTGTTGTTCTTGCGGTCCCGTTTTTTTTCATAAGCGCTGTAATCGGGATATTTATAAGTTCATTGATAATGTCCCTTTTCCCTTCTTCCAGAACGCGGGATGTAGTTTTAATACTTGCTATTCTTATAGGTTCTATGGCATACGTGGCATTCAGATTTATTGAGCCTGAAAAGTTAGCAAATCCGGATACATTCATTGATGCAATGGAATATATCGCTTACCTGAATGCACCGACGTTTAAATTCCTGCCATCAAACTGGTTTTCCGAAGTTTTGAATTCTCTGTTGACAGGTAAAATCTCCGCAATTGTCCTGAACAGCGCGTATCTATTTGGTTGTGCTTGCTTACTCTTCGTCCTTATTGCATTTTTATCAAGATATTTCTACTATAATAGTTGGGTTGAGGTCCAGACAACGTCCTCTTCATCAAAAAATAAAGGGTATAGCATAAAATTCAATAAGTTGATTTTTTTTAATAGTCGTCTTCATGGATTATTGTCCAAAGATATAAGAAATTTCATTAGAAATGCCCAGCAGTGGTCACAGCTGCTTCTGGTTATGGCACTCGTAATAGTTTATTTATTCAGTTTGTATAAACTGCCAGCAAAATTCGGACCTCAAATTACGGTGAGTTTTGTCCGAAACTTCATTGCATTCCTTAACATGGGTGCAATAGGTTTTATTCTGGCAGCACTGGCGCTGAGGTTCGTATTTCCTCAAATCAGTTTAGAAAAGAATACTCTGTGGATATTATTCAGTTCGCCATTGAGCGTGAAAGAAATCTTTGTAGAAAAGTTTTTAATTTCCTGCCCTATCATAATATTACTTGGTATTTTACTTGGCGTGGCATCAAACCTGCTGCTGGGTGTTTCAACTTTAGTCTTCTGGTTTTATCTAATGAACATTATAATACTCTCAATAGGCATAGGAATAATGGCATTGGGAATGGGTATAATGTATCCTAAATTTGATGCGGAGAATATACCACAGGTTGAAATGTCTTCCGGTGGAATTTTCTATACAATCTGTGCAATCTTCTATATCGGTCTGACTTTAGCGATTTTAGCCCGCCCCGCCCAGATTTTGATAAGACACGAGCTCGGAGCAGCAATAGATTGGTCACACCTTATGTTCAATGGCATTGAACTCTTCCTTGTAAATCTCATTGCAATATTCCTGCCTGTATGGTATGGGATGAAATCATTGAAAAACCAGGAAGTGTAATCTTTTCTAAACCTTGCAATCTTTGTTGCAATTTAATATCCGTTAAGTTGACAAAGGATTATGGTCGGGGATTTGACGAGTCAAACCTGAGATATATCCGGTTATTCTATACTGCTTTCCCGAATTGTGACGCACTGCGTCACGAATTGAGTTGGACACACTACCGGCTTTTATTGAAAGTAGAAAAGGAAGAAGTTCGGAAGTTCTATCTTGAAGAAGCCATTGCTGGCAACTGGTCAACCCGTCAGATTGACAACGATATAATAGATTCATTGTGTCCCCGAAATTTTATAGGTGTGGTTACTGGTCAGGAGGTTGAATTAGAGGTTGAATTATGTTCAGTAATATATATTGTTCAATTATTATGAACAAACTACATAATTATAACAAAATACTTTTTATTTAAAAATACTTGACTTTTTAATAGAAATGATGTATAATTAATATAGATGAACATTTATAAATATTGAACAATTAGTGAGGAATTCAAAATGCTTGCTAAGTACATTGAAGAACAACTCATAGAAGCGGCTATAGAAGCTTTCAGAAAGAATCTACCGGGACAGGTGTTTGTTGAAAAACCAGAGAACAAACTCCAATTAAACAATACTAATTATCCTGATAGATTGATAATATTCAAAATACAAAACAAAGAAATAACTTATTTCTTAGAGGTAAAGAATAATATCACAACCCCTGCAATTGGAAACCTGTTATTGAACAAGAATAAACTTCCACACCCGTTGTTACTTATTACAAATCATGTGACAGATTTTCTAGCAGACAATCTTAAAAGGAAAAACATAGAATTTATTGACACGGCCGGAAACGGATTTATTAATCAAAAGTTTCTATACATTTTTGTGAAAGGGAACACGCCTCCTGATATTTTCAAGCACATTCCGAAAAACCAGGCATTCAAACCAACGGGTCTAAAAATCATCTTTGCATTTTTATATAATCCCGAACTCATCAACAAAACATACCGTGAAATTGCCCTGCAGGCAGACGTTGCTCTCGGTACGGTTGGCTGGGTAATGAAAGATTTAACCAAATTAGGCTATCTTGTGAAAATAAAAGGCAAACAACGAAAACTGCTACAAAAAGAAAAGTTATTTGACCGCTGGAAAACCGAATACGCGGAGAGACTGCACCCAAAATTACTACTTGGAAGGTTTACGGGAACTATTGACGGGTTACCGTTGGACTTGCAGAAAAATAAAAACATCCTATGGGGCGGTGAAACAGCGGCTGAAAAAATAACCAATTTTCTAAAACCTCAAATCACCACAATATACGCAAAGAAAGAGCAGTTGAACGAAATCTTGCTCAAACTTAGATTAAAAAAAGACATAGATGGCACAATCGAGATTTATGATTATTTCTGGACTCCGAAAGAAAACGATAATGAAGAAACGGTTCCACCTATTCTGGTTTATGCCGACCTTGCCGCCACGGGAGAACAGAGAAATATCGAAGTGGCAGGTGAAATCTTCAAAAAATATGTTATTGAATATCTCAAAGAAAATTAATCCATCGTTTGTCGAAGTTCTTTCAATAATCAATACCATCACAATGGAATTAGATATCCCGTTTTTCATAGTTGGGGCTATGGCGCGGGATATTATCTTCGAACATTGTTATGGAATAAAATCACCAAGGAGAACGTTGGATATTGATTTAGGGATACGGATTCCTGACTGGAACAAATTCGTCCTATTAACCGACGCTTTGACCATGTCCGGGCACTTTCAAAAAACAAAGTTAATATACAGATATACACGGGATGATATTTCCGTAGATATTATTCCCTTTGGTCCCATTGCCGATGAGAAAATGGAAATCAGGTTTCCTACGGAAGAAAATATTGTCATGAGTATTCTCGGTTTTGAAGAGGTTTACTGCTGTTCAATAAAAGTGCGGTTAAGGGATACCCCTAAATTCGACTTAAAGATTCCTACGGTTCCTGGCCTGTGTATTACTAAATTAATTTCTTGGAACGAGAAATATCCGGAACGAAAAAGAGATGCTCAAGACCTACTTTTTATAATAAAAAATTATGAAAATATCGGTACTGAGAGCGTATTATATGATAAAGAAGCACCCATGTTAAAAGAAGAAGGTTTCGATGTTCGTTTGGCAAGCATCAGACTTCTTGGACGAGAAATAAAAAGGATGTCTGATGAAAAAACACTAATAAAAATAAAGCAAATTCTAACAAACGAAACTGATGATAATGCTACTAAAATGATTGTAGATATGCACAATAACCTGCGTGAAGATTTTGATGAAATACTAACACTTTTAAAAAAATTAAAGCAAGGAGTTTTTTACATCTAAACATCAGCAGTAGTTTGCTGATTTATCAGCGTTGTGTTTGTCATTGCGAATGAAATGAATAAATCCCATATTTCTGTCCGTCATTCCTTTAAAGTTGTCTTTTGACGAATCAAATATAATTTGCTATAATGCAATAACTATTAGATAGATTTCTAATTATTTAAATTGTAACAAGAAAGTCGTCCAGTTAAAACTGGACGCTACTGGGATTCCCCAATTTATCCGCAGGATTATCTTATTTATTGGGGTTATAATTTCCTTGCTTCAAGAAAGTCGTCCGAATTCGGACGCTACAGTTAAAAAGTGGGAAATTACCTTTTTAGGAGGACAAGAGAAAATGAATAAGTTTACTGAAAGGGCGCAAAAAGTTATTCTGGTTGCCCAGGAGGAAGCGAAACGGCTTAACCACGATTATGTGGGAACAGAACACATACTTCTTGGGCTCGTTGCTTTAGGTGAAGGCGTAGCAGCGCAGGTCCTATCAAATTTAGGTATTGATTTACGCAGGGTCCGGGCAGAAGTTGAAAAGGTTGTGGGAACGGGTGATAATATAATGTTACTTGGCGAGATACCGTTCAGCCCGCGGGCCAAAAAGGTGTTGGAATTTGCAGTTGAAGAAGCGGGGATAATGGGACATTACTATGTAGGGACAGAACATATACTTCTTGGACTTTTACGGGAAGAAGAAGGTGTAGCGTCAAGAGTTCTGGAAAACCTCGGCATAAAATTATCTGACGTACGTGAAGAAGTTAACGGTTTGCTTGGCGAATCGTCAGTGAAACCTTTTTCTATGCATCCACAGGGCAAGATAAAAACAAAAACGCCCACATTGGATGAATTCAGCAGGGATTTGACGCATTTAGCAAAAGAAAACCAACTTGACCCGACAATAGGCAGGGAAGATGAGATTGAACGGGTTATACAGATTCTTGCAAGGCGGACTAAAAATAACCCTGTCCTGATTGGTGACCCGGGTGTGGGTAAAACCGCCATTGTGGAAGGGCTGGCACAGAAGATTGTTAGCGGTGATATCCCGGAGATACTCACCGGCAAACGGGTTATTACGCTTGATTTATCTGCGGTTGTCGCCGGGACAAAATATCGCGGTGAATTTGAACAAAGATTAAAAAATATTATGGAAGATATACGACGCTCAAAGAATAATGTTATACTTTTTATTGACGAACTTCATACCGTTATTGGCGCAGGTGCTGCTGAGGGTTCAATTGATGCTTCCAATATGCTGAAACCATCTCTTGCCAGGGGTGAATTGCAGTGCATAGGAGCCACGACACTGGGTGAATACCGTAGATATATTGAACATGATGCTGCCCTGGAACGTCGTTTTCAACCAATAATTGTTAATCCGCCTACTGTTGAACAGACAATAAAAATACTCCAGGGATTAAAAGAAAGATATGAGTCACATCACAAGGTCAGATACACTGATTCCGCTTTAATTTCTGCCTCAATACTTTCTGACAGATTTATTTCTGACAGATACCTTCCGGACAAGGCAATTGATTTGATAGATGAAGCGGGTAGTCATACCAGACTATTAGCTACACAGACAACACCGGAACTTAAAGATAAAGAGATAGAATTGGAAAAACTTGTAAAAGAAAAAGAAAGAAGTATATCCCAGCAGAAATACGAACGTGCTGCCCGGCTGAGAGATAAAGAGAGAGAAATGCGTAACGCTCTTGATGAAATGAAGAAAAACTGGCGTCAGAACCGGGATTCAATAATTCCGGATGTCACAGAAGAAGATATTGCCACGATTGTTTCCAAATGGACCAACATACCCGTTACAAAAATTACAGAAAAAGAGTCAGAGAGACTCGTGCATATGGAAGAAGAATTACACAGACGTGTCATCGGCCAGGATGAATCAATAAATTCAATTTCGCAGGCAATCAGACGTTCCAGAACAGGCTTAAAAGACCCCAAAAGGCCTATTGGAAGTTTTCTATTCCTTGGACCTACGGGAGTTGGTAAAACAGAGTTAGCAAGAGCACTGGCAGAATTTTTGTTTGGTGATGAAAATGCACTCGTGCGCGTTGATATGTCTGAGTATATGGAAAAATTTTCTGTTTCAAGATTGATAGGTGCTCCTCCGGGATATGTGGGTTATGAAGAAGGCGGACAGCTGACAGAGAAGATCAGGAGAAAACCCTATTCTGTAATTCTAATTGATGAAATAGAAAAAGCTCACCAGGATGTTTTCAACATATTACTTCAAATAATGGAAGACGGAATACTCACTGATAGTTTTGGACACAAAGTTAGCTTTAAGAATGCCATAATCATTATGACGTCTAACATTGGTGCGAAGCTGATATCCAGAGGTAAAGCATTAGGATTTCTCGTTCAGGAAGATACGCAGCAAAATTACCAGTCTATTAAAGATACTGTTCTGGAAGAAGTTAAGAAAGTATTTAACCCTGAATTTCTTAACCGCATTGATGAGATAATCGTTTTTCACCCTCTGAGCAGGGAAGATATGAAAAAGATACTTGATTTGATGCTTGCCAGAGTTGAAAAGAAAGTCCTGGAGAAGGGATTTACCATTGAAATATCTGACAGGGCGAAGGAATTTTTATTAGAAAAAGGATTTGACCCGAACTTTGGAGCAAGACCACTGACACGGACAATACAGAGATATTTAGAAAATCCTTTTGGTGAAGAGATACTGTCCAAAAACCTGCTTTCAGGGACAAAAGAAGAACCCACAAAAGTTAGCGTTGGGTTTGATTCTGAAAACCAGAAACTTTCTTTCATTGCAAATACAGTTCCAAAGCCCGTTGAGAGTTAAAAAAATATGGAAGGATGAAAAATAAAACCCTTGTCGTTAGTATTTCAATAGCCCTGATATTTTTTTTAGGGCTTATTTTTTATATAAACACCCACCTGCCAGGTTTTGTGCGTAAATATTTGCAGGACTATGTCAGATTAAATCTAAATGCCACCTCAAACTTGAGTAAGTTTGAAATAGAATCCCTGTACTTAAGATTACCGTCAAGTATTGTTCTGGGTAATGTCCGTCTGGAAAACGAAAAATTCTCGTTATTTTCTAAATCTATAGTTTTAAATTTTAACATAATAGAAGGTTTGTTTAACAGGAATCTGGTTAATTCCTTAAGAGAAGTTAACCTTATCAGTCCTAAATTAGTTATAGAAGACATAGGTGACCTTTCATATCCACAAGAATCTGAATTTAAAAATATCTCTGTTTCCTGGCGGGATGGTGAAGCGTCGGTTTCTAAACTCGGAATCCCCAGGACCCGCGGTAAGATTGTGTTCAGTAAAAAAGTAAATATCCTGGATTGTATGTTAGATACTAAAAGCGGTGTGTTTTCTGTTAGGTTTTTAGCAGATAAAAAGAAGGATATCTGGAAAATGAAGGTTTCGGGAAATATTAATTTTCCGAAGATTAACTTTGAAATGAATTTCAGCGGCAATTTTCCAAAAGAAAAATATGCTAGCGGAGCTAGCGGAGCGATGAATTTATATCTTGCTGATGAAAAAGGGGAAAATTCATTTACCGGCAGGAGCACGTTTACCGTGAATGGTTTCCCGTTGAATCTATCTTTTGAAAGCACTCTTAAACCGTTAGACATGAAGGTCGGTGGTTATTCCATGTCAGGAGAAGGGAATCTCCTTTACTCCGATAATAAACTCGTGTTAAAAGATTTTATCTTTAGTGACACCACTACCGAATTAAAAATAGATGGATATGTAGGAAAAGAAGAATTAGTCCTCAATATGGCTCTTTCTGAATTCAGTATTTCAAAGACCCTTCTGCCATACGAAATATTCCCTATTACGGAATTACCGCAGAACTACCATATATCAACGACACTGAATTATGCCAGAGATGAAATGACCATAAGAGGTTTAATTAAACCTGCTACTGGTTCCCCGGGTTCTTTTTCCATTACCGGAAAAAGAAAAGAGGACGACATAATATTTTATACAAAAATGTTTTCTGGTGACAAAACCAAGATTTTCTTTAATGGAAATATAAACGCTGCCTTTACCGAGAAGAGTAAATTGACAGGAAAATTTTCATTCAATAAACCGGACATAAACGCGTCAGGAGAGATAATAGTCAGTACGGAACAGGTGGTTGTTTCCGGATGTCGGATAGAGCAAATAGAGAAGAAAGGTCTGTTATCTTTTGATGGAACTTACGATTTAACCACTGCAAAAGAAAATCTAATTGTAAAACTGGAATTTGACAATTTTTATTATAACAACAATTTGCGTTTAAAAGGAGCATTGGGTCTAAGTGGTAAAGTTACCCGCACAAAATCAATTTCGTTAAAAGGGTCTCTTTCAGGGAATGATTTAGTGCTCAATGATTTTAAATTGAAGGAGATAGCCTGTAATGTCCTTTTTGAGAAGGACGTGCTTACATTGAGAGATTTCAAAGGTGATGGTATTAAGTCTAAGAAATTTGTGATTGATGTGAAGAATGATAGTATTGAAGGCGATGTCTATGTCAGCGACTTGAAAATGAAGGATATTAAGTTCAGGGGCATGGAGGATTTATCTTTTAAGGAAAGTGCTTTAAATTTAGGATTATCAGTTTCAGGCAAAATACCAAATCCGGAAATTGTGTTTAAATATTCTATCTCCGGTCTGGAGTACAACACAGCAAAATTCAATATTTCCGGCAGTGGGGAATACAGAAGAGAGGAACTTGGTTTTAAGGGTGATTTATCTCTTAAGACAGGCAAGAAAGGTGTTTATCAGGGGAAACTGACAAATAAGATAGTCCTGCGGACAGGTCCAAAGTTATCAAATATAGATTTAGAAGTCAATTTCCGAAAATTAGATACAAATACAATATATAATTTTATAAAAAAACCATCGGGTCTGCCACAGATTGACGGCGAACTCAGTACAAATATTTATTTATCCGCAGGATTATCTAATTTATCGGGTAAAATTGATAATCCTGATATAAAAGTTCACTTTAAGAGTGATAAACTTTACTGCCAGGCAGGTAAGTTTTTGCCCAAGGGTGAATGGTCATACGCAGAACTTGACGCCAGAATAGAAGGCGGTAATACATTTATAATTAACAATCTGGAAATAAGACAGGGGACCGGGAAAATTTCACTCCTGCCGCAGAGTAAAGTAAAGATTATCAATGCAGACAGTGGTGAGTTTGATTTAAATATTAGTCTGAAAAATGTAAAATACGTGCCATTGACGTTGTTTGGCAGGTCAAATATATCAGGAGAGTGGACCAAAGATGCCATAAAAGGAAAAGTTATGACAGATAATTTATGGGTGAATCTTTATAATTTTGAAAAGGCAAAATTTATATTTACGTATAAAACTGTGGAAGGGAAAGAATTGTTGACACTTTTTTCATATCCGGATGAATCATATGAGGTTACGGGACAGATAGACATGTCAAATCCACCAAAGATTAAGTTTTCAAACATTTCCATAAAAGACGATTTCATTTTTAAATTAAACGGAAATTATGATAAAGAATATTCTGATTTAGAAATACAGGGGACCAACGTTAATTGCGATGCATTGTTCGGTATAATTAATTTGAATGTACCATTAGAAGGGAATTCCGATTTCACAGTCCTGTTCAAAGGGACATTAGATAAACCCTTTTTTAGTGGTTCAATGAATGTTAGTTCCGGGAAGTTCTACGGTGTTCCGTTTAGCAATGCCAATGTCCAGTTTAATTCACAGGGCAATATGCTGAATATTCAAAGTGTCAGGCTCGTTAAATTGAAAAATGGTAAAGAGCAAATGGTTTTAATAGGCAACGGCAGGCTACCATTACCATTGACTGAAGAAGTAAAGGAAAAATCTCTTTATGAACAAATATATTTCAATCTTATCCTCTCTGAAGGTGATTTATCAATATTAGAGTCAATGTCTGACAGGATAAAATCTGCTACCGGAGCAGTGCGAACCCGCGTGGAATTATCCGGCACGATTGATAATCCGTCATTCAAGGGTTTCCTGAAGATTGACGGTGGTACAATACTGTCAAAGCAGTACATAAATAAACTTGAGAGGTTAAACGTTGACATAGAATTTATAAATGATAAAATTAAGGTGAATGAGTTTACCGGGAAAATAGGCGAAGGTCAGTTTCAACTCACAGGGAATGTTTCGCTGGCAAAATTGTTTGAATTGAATGAGTGTGACTTAATCCTGAAAACCGTGGACGAAAAAGGAATAAAAATATCTGTCCCGGAACTACCCATACCCAGCAGTCCCCTGTTAAAAAGAGTCATATCGGCATCTTCATTTGGAGACCCCACTTTTAATCTGACGTTGAAGGGCAAAAAAGGAAATCTTAAATTTGCAGGATATGTTCAATTAGATAATACACATTTTTCCTATCCACCGCTTGAGGAGGCGAAAAAGAGTCCGTTTATAAAAGATCTATCCGGCAATACCAAATGGGATTTGGAAATAAGGTCCGGGAAAAATACCTGGTATGAAAATGAATTGATTAATTCATCCATAGATGGAGCATTAAAATTTACAGATAATTTGATTAATTTGAGAATAAATG
>MNXB01000059.1 GCA_001871125.1 Elusimicrobia bacterium CG1_02_37_114 | reverse complement strand
CTACCAGAAGTAGGTTACTCCAGTAACATTTTTCGTCCTAATAAATTAGGACGCTACATTTTATTAAAATATTTGATTATATGCAAGGGGAGAATTTTATTGCGTGTTTTATGAAAGCGGTAAACAGAGGATGGGGTTTAGTTGGTTTGGACTTGAACTCAGGGTGGGACTGGACTGCCACAAACCACGGGTGGTCTTTGAGTTCTATTATTTCGGCTAAATGTTTGGATTCATATTCACCCGTAACAATTAAACCGTTCTTTTCCAGTTTTTTTCTGAATTTATTGTTCAATTCATACCTGTGCCTGTGCCGTTCAAAAACGAGTTGTTTTTTATAAGCACGGTAGGCCAGTGAGTTTTTTTTGATTTTACACGGGTATTTTCCTAAACGCATTGTCCCGCCTTTATTGGTAACCTTTTTCTGTTCAGCAATCATAGCTATTACGGGATAAGGCGTTTTTGGATTAAACTCTGTGCTGTTGGCATTTTTCATACCGCAGACGTTTCTTGCAAATTCAATCACTGCACATTGCATACCCAGACAAAGTCCCAGGAAAGGGATTCTGTTTTCTCTGGCATACTGTATGACTTTTACTTTGCCCTCAATTCCACGGTCACCAAAACCGCCGGGTATCAGTATTCCATTGACATTTTTTAGTTGTTCTTCAAGATTAACCGCCTCAACATCTACATAATTTATTTTTGCTATTACATTGTTTTCTATGGCTCCGTGAACCAAGGCTTCCCAGATACTTTTATATGCATCTTTTAATTGAGTATATTTTCCTGCAATGGCTATATTTACTGTTTTTTTACGATTTTTTATTCTATTAAGAAGTCCCTTCCATTCCTGTAAATTGCTCCTTTTCTTTTTTAAATGTAATATGTCAAGAATCAACGAATCAACTCCCTGGTTCCAGAGCATTAAAGGAACCTCATATATGCTGAAATCAACATCTTTTTCTTCAATAACAGCATTTTCCCTGACATCACAGAACAGGGCAATTTTATTTTTTAATTCTTTAGTGAGAATTTTTTCAGTCCTGCAGATAATTATGTGCGGTTCAATTCCTATTTCCCTGAGTTTGGCAACGCTCTGTTGGGTGGGTTTTGTCTTCATTTCCTCAGCAGCATGTATGTAGGGTATAAGAGTGACATGGATATAGCAGACATTCTCCTGCCCGACATCCTGTTTGAACTGTCTTATTGCTTCAAGGAAAGGTAATCCTTCTATATCTCCGGTAGTCCCGCCTATTTCCGTTATTACTACATTATACCCTTTGGATAGTTTTTTTATCCTTGATTTTATTTCGTTGGTGACATGCGGTATTACCTGGACGGTCCCGCCTAAGAAATCCCCTCTTCTTTCTTTAGTTATTATTGTGTTGTATATGACTCCGCTTGTTATGTTGTTATCCTGGCTTAAATTAATATTCATAAATCTTTCATAGTGTCCTAAATCCAGGTCTGTCTCAGCACCGTCATCTGTTACGAATACTTCACCGTGCTGGAACGGGCTCATTGTCCCGGGGTCAACGTTTAAATAAGGGTCTATTTTTAAAATATTAACTTTAAGCCCGCAGTTTTCAAGCAGGCACCCTACGGAGGCAGCAGTTATTCCCTTGCCCAGCGAAGATACAACGCCACCCGTAACAAAAATATACTTGGTCATAATTTTTTCTCCAGGCTATGTTTTGAGATTTTACCTTTGATTTTTAATGGATAGTTTCCTGTAAAACATGCCGTGCAGAATTTATTTCCCGCTAAAGGCATTGAATCCAGCAGTCCTTCAATACTCAAGTAACCTATACTGTCCAGACCGATAAATTTACAAATTTCCTGCATTGTACGATTGTTGGCAATAAGTTCTTTTTTGGTGGGAAAGTCTATACCGTAAAAACAGGGATACCGGTGGGGGGGACAGCTGACCCGCATATGAACTTCCTTTGCACCTGCTTCACGGAGCGCCCGGATACGCTTTTTACTTGTCGTCCCTCTGACTATGGAGTCCTCTATTATGACAATTCTTTTGTTATGCATCAGTTCTCTGACAGGATTTAATTTCACTTTTACTCCGATATCCCTGACAAACTGTGATGGCTGGATAAATGTCCTGCCTATATAATGGTTTCTTATAACGCCTATTTCAAAAGGTATCCGGGATTCCTCAGCATAACCGAGTGCTGCATACATTCCGGAATCCGGTATTGGGACAACAATATCTGCCTCTACCGGACATTCTCCGGCAAGTTGTCTCCCCATCCTTTTGCGGGCAAGATATACATTATTGCCGAAAATATTACTATCGGGCCGGGAAAAATAAATATATTCAAATATACAGAAGGAATGTCTTGTTTTAGTTGACAATTTTCTGGACCTTATACCGTTTTTGTCTATAAAGAGAACTTCCCCGGGTTCAATATCCCGGATATATTTAGAATTTATTAAATCAAAAGCGCAGGTTTCCGATGCTACACAATAACTGCCGTTAATTTTACCTAAACAAAGAGGACGGAAGCCGTAAGAGTCTCTGGCTGCTATTATCCGGTCTTCGGTCAGAAGGACTATTGAATAAGCACCTTTTAACTGGCTGAGCGCATGGATAATTTTCTGCTCAAAGGATTTTTTCTTTGATTTCACAAAGAGGTGAAGTATTATTTCGCTGTCCATTGTTGTCTGAAAAATTGAACCGCTTTTTTCTAATTTATTCCGCAGGTATTGTGAGTTTACGAGATTACCGTTGTGTGCTATGGCAATTGAACCTTTTGAATAATCAATAACAAAAGGCTGGGCATTTTTTAATGAGGAAGAGCCGGTGGTGGAATATCTGACATGTCCTATGGCAAGTTTGCCCTGAAGTTTTTTAAGAATGTCACCGGCAAACACATCTCCGACCAATCCCATATTCTTGTAGGATTTTATATGGTTGCCGTCTGAAACCGCTATGCCGGCACTTTCCTGTCCGCGGTGCTGGAGTGCATAAAGACCGAGATAGGTTAACCTGGCGGAATCCCTGTGTCCAAAAATTCCGAATACTCCGCAATTTTCTTTTAAGCCAGAATAAATGGGATGTGTCCCTGTTTTTTTATTCATTATTCATAAGTGGAATAATAATAGGGGGTATAAGACTCAAATTCGGCACCGCAGGTATCGACAGACTTATATACCGGCAGAACCCCTGATTTTATTCTCAAAGCTCTTATCTGTTTTTCAGTCTTGTTTGCCAATTGCCCTATTTGAGAATCAGAAAATCCATACTGCTTTAGTTTTTTCATAAATTCAGAATTTTTTATTTTATCTCTATTTTTCCGCAGCACATTTTCTAAGTCCACAATTTCTTTTATCTGGTATATAAACCAGTTATCTATTTTTGACAGGGTCGCGACCTCGTCAACTGTTAAACCGAGCTGGAGTGCATATTTAATATTAAAGATTCTTGAACAATTTGGTATTGTAAGTTTAGACTTGATTTCTTCCAGTGAATCTTTTATTTTCTCTCTATCCAGCCCGTGTCTTTTTATTTCCAGTCCCCTTATCGCTTTCTGTAATGATTCTTTAAAAGTGCGTCCTATGGACATAACTTCGCCGACTGATTTCATTGAAGTGGTTAGTGCAGAATTTGCTTCCGGGAACTTTTCAAATGTAAATCTCGGTATTTTTACGACGACATAATCTATTGTGGGTTCAAAGGATGCAGGTGTTTTTTTTGTAATGTCATTTGGAATTTCGTCTAAAGAATATCCTATCGCAAGTTTGGCTGCTATTTTTGCTATGGGGAATCCGGTCGCTTTTGATGCCAGAGCAGAACTCCTGGATACTCTGGGATTCATCTCAATGACAACCATTCTACCGTTTTCAGGATTTATTGCAAATTGAATGTTTGAACCACCTGTTTCAACGCCTATTTCCCTGATAACTTTAATAGCGGCATCCCGCATATTCTGATATTCCTTATCGGTCAGGGTCTGTGCGGGTGCTACCGTTATGCTGTCCCCCGTATGGACGCCCATAGGGTCAAAATTCTCAATAGAACAAATTATAACGACATTGTCATTCAAATCACGCATTACTTCCAGTTCATATTCCTTCCAGCCGACTATGGATTCTTCAATAAGTATTTCGCCTATCATACTGCTATCCAGAGCTGTCTGAGCCATTTTTCTGAATTCTTCAATGTTATATGCTACAGCACTGCCGGCCCCGCCTAAAGTAAAACTCGGGCGGATAATGACAGGAAAACCTATCTTTTCAACTCCTTCAATAGATTGTTTTAAATCATAAGCAAACCCGCTGACAGGCAAATCCATGTTGATTCTCTGCATTGCTTCTTTGAATAATTTCCTGTCTTCGGCTTTCTTTATGGCGGAAATCTTTGCACCTATGAGTTCTACTCCATATTTATCAAGGACACCTCTATCGGATAAAACTGTCGTAACATTGAGCGCTGTTTGTCCGCCGATAGTGGGCAGGAGGCAGTCGGGTCTCTCACGTTCAATAATTTTCTCAATTATTTCCGGGGTGATTGGTTCAATATATGTCCTGTCAGCAGTTTCCGGGTCGGTCATTATTGTGGCTGGATTGCTGTTTATTAAGACGACTTCAAATCCTTCGGATTTCAGGACTTTGCATGCCTGAGTTCCCGAATAGTCAAATTCACACGCCTGTCCTATAACAATAGGTCCCGAACCGATTACTAATATTTTTTTAATATCAGTTCTTCTTGGCATTTTTTAAGGAAATTATAAAAGGGTAAACCCTTAATTCCTGGATAACCCCAATAAATTGGGGAATCCCAGTAGCGTCCAGTTTTAACTGGACGATTTTCTTATCATTCCTATAAAATTTTCAAACAAATGTAAAGAGTCATGTGGTCCCGGTGAAGCCTCCGGATGGAATTGGACCGAGAATACCGGTAATTTTTTGTGTCGTAATCCCTCTAATGTCCGGTCGTTCAGGTTAATGTGTGTTATTTCTATATCTTCTTTGTTCAGTGAGTCTATATCTACACAGAATCCATGGTTCTGTACTGTTATCTCAACCTTATTTGTCTTTAAATCTTTTACAGGATGGTTGCCGCCATGATGCCCGAATTTAAGTTTATAGGTCTTTCCGCCGAGTGCCAATCCTAAAATCTGCTGACCTAAGCAAATCCCGAACATAGGCAGCCGGTGCAGAAGTTTTCTGACTGTTTCCACGGCATACGGAACACCTGCAGGGTCGCCCGGCCCGTTTGAAAGCAGAATTCCGTCAGGTCTCATACTGAGAATTTCGTCTGCGGATGTTTTTGCAGGTACAACGGTTATTTTGCAGCCCAATTTGGAAAGACATTTCAGTATATTGTATTTTACTCCAAAGTCCATCACAATGACGTTAAATCCTCTTTCCTTAGTCCTCTCCCCTTGGGGGAGAGGGAGGGGTGAGGGGGGGTACTCATAGATTTTTTTAGAGGTGACATCTTTTACCAAATCCCGTCCAACAAGACCGGGAGAATATTTCGCCTTTTCAATCAGGCTTTTTGTGTTTACTGTTTTGGTGGAAATCACAGCCTTCATTGCACCGGCTAATCTTATATGTCTGGTAAGAGCCCTTGTATCAATGCTCTCAATTCCGATTATATTGTATTTCTTCAAAAGTTCATCCAGGGTTTTTTCTGAACGCCAGTTACTTGCAGTCTTACTGTATTCTTTCACTATAAAACCTTCAACAAAAAGTTTTCTTGATTCAAAATCTTTTCTATTGACACCATAGTTGCCAATCAAAGGATATGTCATTGTGACTAGCTGTCCCTTGTAGGAAGGGTCGGTAAGAATTTCCTGATACCCCATCATGCTGGTATTGAATACAACTTCGCCGGAGGTTTCACCTTCAGCCCCGAAGGAATTACCCCTGAATATAGTCCCGTCTTCTAAAGCAATTATTGCCCTCATAGTTTAGATAAAGAATTAAATAAATTCTACCAAAAATCTGCTAACGATGTCAAATGCAATCTATTCTTCGGATAATCGTCCCGATTCATCGGGACGATTTCTTATGTTTTTTCCTTTCTATATTTGTCGTTTTTGGCTCATAGTCATTGAATTCTTCACATTGGAGGACAGGCGTTTTACGGGGGAAAGAACATTCTTTATCGTTTAAGCAGGTACTGCATAATCCTTTTTTGTCCATAATGCCCCCTTTTAAGAATTCAGAATTTTTTCTGCTTCCTTTCTATAAGCATTCATTACATACGAGATACCGGAAACTTTTTCTGCTTCTTCTGTCAGTGCCATCAGGTCGTTTCGGGAGATAGTAGAAATCCTGAATTTTCTGCTTCCTGCCATCAACTGCTGTAATCCCACTTTTATTTTTTGGGCGAAGGTGTATATTCCAATCGCTCCAAGTGGAATACTCTTTATTTCATTTCCATATTTCTCTTTTAATTCTTCATAACAAACGAACAGTTCTTCAACAGTATTTCCATATTTTGAAACTGTTTTTGGCAGGTTATTCTCTTTTAGCCATTTTGAAATATTCTTACCTACCATGCCGGGAATCATTATTGCTCTTCCCAGGCATACAGCCTTTATATACGGAGAGCCCATAGCAATTGCCTTAAACACACCGGACTCATCTGAAAATCCTCCTGCAATGGCAAGGTCAGGAACTCTCATTCCTTTCTTTGTAAGTTTTTGGGCAAATTCATAGGTAAGCGCCTCTAAATAAAATGTGGGGATACCCCATTCGTTCATCATAAGCCAGGGACTCATACCTGTCCCGCCGGGTGCACCGTCTATTGTAAGGAGGTCAATTTTTGCTTCAGAACCCCATCTGAGAGCCATTGCAAATTCCACCATTGAGTAAGCACCTGTCTTTAATGTAATTCTTTTGAATCCTAACTTGCGCAGCCTGTTAATTTCATTCATAAACGATTCTTTATCAATAAAACCTAACCTTGAATGTCTTTCAAATTCCTTGATAGAACCATCCTTAAATGCTGACTGTATTTCATGAAGTGTCGGGTCAGGAGTAACAATGTAACCTCTTTTCTTGAGTTCAAGGGCTCTTTCTAATGATTTGACCCTTATCTCGCCGCCTATACATTTGGCTCCCTGTCCCCATTTTAACTCAATCGTATCAAGTTTGTGTTTGTCCAGCACGTATTCAGCCACCCCGAACCTTGTATCCTCAACATTCATCTGGACAAGAATTTCGCCGTAATCCTTATGATACTTTTTGTATATCTCTATTCTTCTGTCCATTTCAGGTGATTTTTTAATTTTTCCCAATTTATCAAGTTCAAGTCCCGGGTCAATACCACAGACATTTTCTCCGCATACTAAGGTAATACCGGCTATTGCAGCACCTATTGCAGTATCCTCCCAGTTTTCTCTTGCTATGTCTGTTGAACCCAAAGCACCGGTAAATACAGGGATGCGCATTTTTACCTTCTTGCTCCACCCATATTCTGTTTCAGCGTTAACATCGGGAAATTTTGCAGTATCGGGTCCTGCCTCCACTCCTTCAGGTAATCCTTTTGCACCTACTCCATATCCCTGAATGTTCAAATGCGAATAGTCCAGAGGATAATTCTTATCAGCACCTGCAGTTACTTCACCGAAAGGACCCGGATAAATAACTTCCCTGCCCCTGAACGACGCCAACCATACCTCACACCCACCTTTACATCCGTCAAGACAGGTCGTACATATACCTGACATTGGAACAACACTCCGTGAACGGTTAAACGTTCCGGTTGCTTCATTGGCATTTGGTCTTCTTAAATTCATAATAGTTCTCCTGAGTCAACGTCTTTTTGACTCACCCCCGTGTCAGTTTTGTTTCGCTTTGCGAGACAAAACTATGGGGGCGGCTTTTAACCTTCTATGATAAAGACCTCAATGTCTTTTTAAACACCCCGATGTGTTTATTTTGTATCTAACGTCAAAATAATCGCTTCAGCAACTTCTTTCATCGGTTTACGTGAATCCATGCTTTTTCTATGGATACTTTTATATGCTTCTTCCTCAGTCATTCTATACTTTTTCATTAAAATCCCTTTTGCCCGTTCAATCAATTTTCTTGCTTCCAGAGCTTCACGGGAAGCAAGGGTTTCTTCCATTAATTTTGCATTTTCAATAGCAACCGCTGCCTGATTGGCTATTGATTCCAGGACTGCAATTTCTTCTTCAGAGAATTGATGTTCTTTTAAAGTATAACTATTAATAACTCCAATTACCCGTTCTTTCACTATCATCGGGACAGAAAGCAACAAACACAGACCCTCCTTCCTGGCTATTTGGGGATACATATACCCCGGTTCTTTGGTTACATCCGTCACCACAATTGGTTTTTTATCTTGGACTGCTTTTCCGCTGATACTCTGTCCCACTTTGATGTTAGGTTTTGTCCGGTATTCATCGCTGAGACTCTGAGTGGACTTAATCATTAGTTCCTGTTTTATTTCGTCAAGGAGCATAATAGAACAAATCCTGGACCCCATCATTTCTGCGGTAACATTTACGATTAGGTTCAAAATCTCTTCCAGGTATTTACCTGAGACGATAGTCCTGCTTATCTGGTATAGTGTTTTAGTAGTGCGTTTTAAAGTATTTATTTCCAGTTCTTTTTCTTTCAAAAGAGTTTTTAGATTATTGAGGTTTGTTTTATTTTTTTTATTTTGTATTTTTTTGTGAACAGTTCTATGGGGCATATTAAAATAAAAACGCCTTTAAGTATCCCGATAGGACTTTCGGGTCTTAAAGACGTCCTCGCCTTTTTAGATGCATCAATGCATCCCGTTTTAATTAATTGTAGTAGCGTCCGAATTCGGACGATTTCTTTGGTCTTTATAATATAAAAAAAGGCGTCTTCAAGCACACTGGCATTTATTGCCAGACTTGAAGACGCCAACGTCTTCCTGGGACACAACAACGTATCTAATTTTACAATATATTATACCACAAAATATTTCATTTGTCAAGTGCTCGTCGGTATTTTTGTAATTTTGCCTTTACAGGATTGGACACAGATTCCGCAGATGTGGTGACCTATACCATATTTTTTCCTGAATACATCTAATTGTTGGAAGCATGCTTTGTGGTCAAAATCCCCTTGTTTTTCTTTAATTGTCTTTACAAATAGATATAATCATTACCGGTAAGCTGAAAATATAACGAGTGTCTCTCTGGATATAATTACAGAAACAAATATTTTAATGTTACAACCAATAATCCGTATCACATTTTTGGGCATACAGAAAATACCTCACAACCCTTTCATCCAGCAAGGGTTTGAGTGTTAAAATGCACTGTATAAAGTTACCAACCTACGTTAAGACCTATCATAACTGGACGGTATTTCTGAGTACCACGTAATATTTCTCTCAACTAGCATTTTAAAAACTATTTCTTACTTTTTTTCGGACCCGTTTCAGGTTTGCGATGTTCATTACCTTGTCCAATACCACTGCGTCCTTCACCTTTGCCGTGGTCCCGCACCCCCTTCTCCCAGCCTTTATGCAACCCTCGATCATGTAAAATTTTTGCACAATGCTTATGTCGTAATAAGTAACCGTATAATTTGGGATGTTTTGACAAAAAAATACTTGCATTGGGATGTTTGGCAATGAATTCTGCTGCTCGTGGATGAATAACAATCGCTTCTCCTAAACCAGGATGTTTCTCTAAATAGAGTTCTAGTTTGGGATGGCAGGCTATTCTTTCTGCTATTTCCGGATGTTTTTTGACAAATTTAGGTTTCAATTCTTTATCCGAGATCTCAGGTACAGACTGTGTTGATGGAATAGCCGGTTTTGCAGGTTCTGCTTCGCCAAAAATCTCTACAGTCACGAATATTAAACATAAACTAATTAATATAACTATTTTTTTCATCTCTATCCTTCACCTCTTTCCTCTCTGATATTTAAATACAAAAAGAAATCGCAAAAAATAAACTATTTAAAGTAATACCTCCCACCAATACACAATGTCAGTCCTGGTCCTACATAAGGGACAAAATCTGGATTGGGTATAAATTTATATATATGCCAAATATAAACCCCATCCAGTGCTACCTGATCTTTATAAATACCTAATGTTCCAACCATAGCTTTCATATTATTTAAATAATATTTTAATGTTAGGCCATTATTAACTGATCCCAAAATAATACCAGCGCCTAAATGTTCTCCTTTTCGCTCGAGATAAGCAAAATTCAGGTTACTATGAATTCTTTATAGAAATTAATTATTTTGCAGAAGTTAGTATTTCGTCAGGTGTTATGATTTTAAATTTAATATTGTATTTTTTGCTAAATTCAATAACTTTTTTGTCAATCAACTCTTTCTCTTCTGACCAGTTAAGACCCTTCCGTTCTGAGGAATATCTTTTCTGTACAGAATGTATTTCATCAAGAATAGTATCCTTGGAATTTTGTTCAGATATTTTATTCACTGAGCACCTCCTCTGGAATAACCAAATCAATGATTTTATATCCTTTTGCTATATTAGTCCCAGAAACCTCTCTAATAGTTTTTAATTTAACAATGTGTTCAAAGTTATAACTTATTAAAGCGTCTATATTATAGAAAGTTGCTATTGCAATATGTAAAGCATCATTTTTGTATTCTGGTGGAATTATGCCACGTGTAATATATTCTTGAGCTAATTTGTTACATTCATCAGTAATATCAAGAACAGGGATATCTCCTAAAAGCTTTGCCATTTGGCTCTGTTTAGATTCTGGAGCAGCAGATATTTCATCAATCACAATTTTAGATATGTAGGCTTCAAAATTTCCTTTATTGATTTCATCGAATAACATCTTAGCAAATTTTTGTTTCTCTGGAGTATGTGGATTAAAAACGTAGTTGGGTATTGTTGCATCAAGATATATTTTTAATCTTTTCATATATTAAATTCTACATCTTTTTTCATAGATTTGTCAAACCATAAAGGTTTACTGGTTATAATGTTAAGATTCAGGAAATATGTTATTAAGAATTTATGGATGATATTTAGGGATTATATTTTGAGATGTGGGTTCAATGTTGCTATGAATTATTGCCATCGGTCGTAAGATATGCACAGTTACACAGTAACAGGTTTCAAGTTATGAATATCTATTTCGGGTGTTTTCTCCTTAAACCCTAAATGTTCACTCGCTGATAAAATTTCAATACCATGTCCTTTTAATGCAATATAAACTGCATCGGATTCTGGATCATAAGTTAATTCCATTCTGTTTATATTCTATATTAAAGAAAGTAAAAAAGCAAGATTATCTTTTGCCTTTACAGGATTGGACACAGATTCCGCAGATGTGGTGACTTATACCGTATTTTTTCCTGAATACATCTAATTGTTGGAAGCATGCTTTGTGGTCAAAATCCTGCCGTCTTTCTTTGATAGCTCCTGCAGGACAAACTGAAATACAGGCAGTGCAGTCACCACAGTTATCTTCAATGGGTTTGTCTGTGGACAGAGGCATATCGGTAAGGACAGTGACTAATCTTATCCGTGAACCATAAACCGGATGGACAAGAAGGTTGTTTCTACCTGGCCAGCCTAAACCAGCCCTTCTGGCAACTTCTTTGTGAGAGAGGTGTCCTTTCTGTTTTTCCCAGTCTATGGTTTGCGAGGAGGGAATGGGTAGGGCATGATGTCCTTTTTCCTGTATTAATCCTGTTAGCAGCAAGGCAATCCTGTCTAATAAATAATTTATCTGGCGGTAGTGATAGAAATAAAGTTTTGTAGGATGGTCCTTAATGTCTTCCAGTATTCTATCTGAAAGCCGGACACCAATAGAAATAGCATAGTTTAATCCATTAATTATCTCAGGAGAAATATCTATAATATTTTCTTTGAAAATTCCTTTGGAATTTTCAAAGGGAATGTCAAAGTTACAGACGCCAAAAAGTGCACCTCCGGATTGTAATACCAGATCTTTTAACTGCTCATAGTTCTTTTTCACCTAAAAATCCCCCTTACCCCCTTTAATAAAGGGGGGATTTGTTGTTCTTTTTCAGGTAAATCATCAGAATGCTGATTGCAGATGGTGTTATTCCTGATATTCTTGAAGCCTGTCCTAATGAATATGGTTTTATTTTATTAAGTTTTTCTTTTACTTCTGTAGATAACCCTGTAATTTTAGAGTAATCAATATTTGTTGGAATTTTTATTTGCTCAATTTTTTTGAATCTTTCTATTTCTTTGTTTTGCTGGGCTACATATCCTTCATATTTTACTGAAATTTCTATCTGTTCGGCAACCTGCGGAGAAATTTCGTAAGGCGGGGGATAAAAAGCCATGATGTTCTGGTATGAAATCCCAGGTCGTCTTAATAATCCTTCTAAAGAATTTGAAGAGACTTTTGTTGTCTTTAACCGTTTCAATTCACTCTCAATGTCAGATTTTTTCTTTTTAACTTTTTGATATTCTGTTTCACTCACCAGCCCTATAGAATATCCTTTTTCCGTAAGGCGTAAATCAGCATTATCTTCTCTTAAAATAAGTCTGTATTCTGCTCTTGAAGTAAACATACGGTAAGGTTCATTTGTCCCTTTTGTAACCAGGTCATCAATCAGAACTCCTATATATGCGTCAGAACGGTTTAGAATAAAAGGTTCTTTGTTTCTTACTCTTAATGCCGCATTGATACCGGCAATTAATCCCTGAGCAGCGGCTTCTTCATATCCTGTCGTCCCGTTAATCTGTCCTGCTAAATAGAGGTTTTTTATTCGTTTCGTTTCAAGCGTAGGTTCAAGTTGTGTCGGGTCAACGTAGTCATGTTCAATCCCATAGCCGGGCCGCATTATTTCAACGTTTTCCAATCCTTCAATTGTCCTCAACATTTTTATCTGGACATCAACCGGGAGACTTGTAGCAAGTCCGTTAGGGTAGATTTCATAGGTGTTTAATCCCTCTGGTTCTAAAAATATCTGGTGTCTTTCCTTATCAGAAAATTTTACTACTTTATCTTCAATTGAAGGACAGTAGCGGACACCGGTTGCCTTGATTTTACCTGTATAAAGAGGTGAACGGTCCAGCCCGCCCCTGATTATCTTATGAGTTTTTGAATTAGTATAAGTGAGATAACAGGGGACCTGCGGCAGAGGTATTTTTTCAGTTGAAAATGAGAATGGCGGAGGAGGCTCATCACCTTTCTGGAGCTGAAGTTTGGAAAAATTAATCGTTTTACCGTCCAGACGGGGACAGGTGCCGGTCTTGAATCTCCCTGTCCTGAAACCAATCTGTTTCAGGTTTTCCGAGAGTTTTATTGAAGGCAAATCTCCCATGCGTCCTGCAGGGAAATGGTTAAGTCCTATGTGGACAAGTCCGTTCAGGAATGTTCCCGGCGTTATAATAACTGTTTTTGAACTGAATATTTCTCCGGTGCTAACTTTTACTCCATCCGCTACACCTTTCTTAACGAGAATCTCTTCCGCCATTCGTTGTTTTATGTCAAGTTTTTCCTGGTTTTCTATGACTTCTTTCATTTTTAAGCGGTATAATTGACGGTCAACCTGTGCCCGCGTAGAACGCACTGCGGGCCCTTTACTGGAATTCAGTTTACGAAATTGAATACCGGCAATGTCAGTGACTTTAGCCATCTGCCCGCCCAAAGTATCAATTTCCTTGACAAGTTGTCCTTTTGCCAAACCGCCGACAGCAGGATTACAGGACATAAAGGCAATTTTATCCAGGTCAATTGTCAGCAGTAAGGTTTTACAGCCCATTCTGGAGGAAGCCAGTGCAGATTCAACTCCTGCATGACCACCGCCAATTACAATAACGTCGTAATCTGTTTTTTTCATAAGATACGGGAAGATACGGGGACGCTACTTGAATTTTGCTACTCGTATGAGGGTATAGTAATATTAAAATAATAGTAGATTCTGGAAAGAAGAAGTGTTAAACCTATAGCGTAAGTGAAAAAGTAGCAAAATTCAAGTAGCGTCCCCTAAAGCTAAAGTATTGGTAGATACCTGTCTAATTCGTAATTTGTTACCTGTATCCTGTAGTTATCCCATTCAATTTTCTTATTGCCTATAAACTCGTTAAAAGTGTGTTCACCTAAAGTTTCCTTAACAATAGCACTTTTCTCAGTTAATCCCAGCGCTTCTATTAAACTTCCCGGCAGGGACTTTATTCCTCGTTTTTTCTTTTCGTTTTCTGTCATTTCATAAATATTTTCTTCAATCGGCTCCGGTGCTTTCAGTTTTTCTTCCATCCCTTTAATTCCAGCACGGAGCATACAGGCAAATGCTAAATATGGATTGCAGGCAGGGTCAGGTGCGCGCAGTTCAATACGGGTAGCTTTTTCTTTTCCGGGTTTATACATAGGCACACGGACAAGGTCAGAACGGTTCCTCACTGCCCATGAGAGGTATACCGGAGCTTCGTAACCCGGTACGAGCCGTTTATAGGAATTAACCCATTGACAGATTATGGAACAAAGTTCGGGAGTGTATTTCAATAAACCTGCAATGAACTGTAATGCTGTTTCAGAAAGATAATACTTACCTTTCTGGTTAAAAAAAGCATTCTTGCTGTTTTTAAACAGTGACATATGTGTATGCATTCCTGAACCATTTTCGTTAAATAAAGGCTTGGGCATAAATGTTGCATACACGCCGTTTTTAAATGCAATTTCTTTCACGGTCAACCTGTGTGTCATTACAATATCAGCCATTGTTAGTGCATCTGTATACCGGAGGTCAATCTCATGCTGGCTCGGAGCAACTTCATGATGTGCATATTCAACTTTAATGTTCATTTCTTCCAGAGCGAGGGTGGTTTCTCTGCGCAAATCTATTGCTTCATCGCGAGGTATTAAATCAAAATATCCTCCACGGTCAAGTGTTTCAGTCGTTTCAGGATTTTTAAAATAAAAATATTCAAGTTCAGGACCGACATAAAAATCAAGCCCGAATTTTTTCTTTACATAGTCAAGATTCCTTTTTAATATATACCTGGGGTCGCCTTCAAAAGGTTTTCCGTCGGGGGTTAGTATATCACAGAACATCCTTGCAGTGGCTTTTTCTTTGGGCCTCCAGGGAAGAATCACAAAAGTGTCGGGTTCAGGGACTGCCACCATATCACTTTCATCTATTCTGACAAAACCACGGATAGAAGAACCGTCAAACCCCATACCTTCATTGAACGCAGCTTCGAGTTCTTCTTTAGTTATCGTAAAACTTTTCAAAACCCCTAAAATGTCAGTAAACCAGAATTCAATAAACTTTACATCTTTTTCTTCCACCAGCTTCAATACAGTTTTCTTGTCCATCGTTGTGTTCTCCTTTTATAAAAATTTGATAATCGTCCGAATTCGGACGCTACTGTTACTAGAGTAACCTACTTTTGGTAGCGTCCAGTTTTAACCAACAGTAGGTTCTTTAGGAACTGGACGATTTCTTGATAGTGTCATTTATATAAAACATTACCGGGGGTCTCAATTTATGTTTTGCCTGTATTACCTTATTCATAATTTTAGTAGATAATTTACCTGTTTTCAACATTGATTCCAATTTATCATAGGTAATACCGAGTTCTTTCTCATCGGTCTGTTTTTTCCAGAATCCCGCCGTGGGGATTTTTTCAATAATTCTTTTTGGTATTCCGGCAAATTCAGAAAGTTTCCGGACTTCGGATTTGTACAGGTCACCTATGGGCAGAAAATCTGAGGCACCGTCGCCATATTTTGTAAAATAACCCACGGAAATTTCTGATTTATTTCCTGTCCCTGCAACAAGGTAATTGAGTTTATTTGCGAAATAATACAGAGTCAGCATACGCAATCTTGCCTTTAAGTTGCCTTTGGTAATTCTATCAGCGGTGGGGAGTATTTTTATAAATTTTTCATATACGGGAGTTAAATCAATAATTTGTCTGTTTATCTTAAATCTGGCAGCAACAAGTTTTGCATCTTTTATTTCATTTTCAGACGTTTCGCAGGGGAGAATCAAAGAGAGGACGTTTTTCTTACCGACTGCTTTTGAACACAGTGCACAAACAAGTGCCGAATCAATACCGCCGGAAAGTCCAATAATAATACCCTTTTTATTGGTTGATTTCAAGTAATCATTGATGTGTTTGAGTAGTTTTTGGTAGAGTGTATTTATCTCCATTATAACGCTAAACCTGTTTTTTCAATTCATAAGTCAGAATTATTGCTTCAGCGATTTCCTTCATTGGTTTTGAACTGTCCATGCTTTTTTTCTGTATCACCCTGTAGGCATCTTCTTCATTGAGGCTCAACTCCCGCATTAAGATACCCTTAGCACGTTCAACAGATTTCCTTGTTTGGAGTAATTCACGGGTGGAGACAAGTTCATTCATCAGTTTACTGTTTTCAATGGCAAGCGCTGCCTGACCTGAAATTGTCTGCAGAAGTTTTATTTCTTTATCGGTAAACTTATGTCTTTGCGGAGTATAATTGTTTATTACACCAACAACCCGTCCCTTGATTGCTATCGGAACGGAGAGCATGGATACTATTCCTTCTTTTTTTACAATTTCCGGGTACATATATCTTTTGTCTTTTGTGACATCTATGGACATAACCGGTCTATTTCCTTTTACTACTATACCCGAAATCCCCTGTCCTATTTTAAGATTTGGTTTTTTAATATATCCTTCACTCAAACTTTGTGTCGCAACAATGAATAATTCCTGTTTTTTTTCATCCAGCAATAATATTGAACATATTTTTGAGTTCATCGTCTTGGCTATTATATTGACAATCAACCCCAGCACTTCGTTTACATACTTATCAGATACAATTGCCTTACTTATTTCAAAAAGTGTCTCTATCTGATTTATTCTCTTTTTTGTTTCAGCAGGAATTATTTTTTTCATATAATAGACCTCTCGTCAAAAACTATTTTACAGAAAAAAGGAACGATTGTCAAATTGTTATTAATTTGTCAAGATGTTAAACTTTTAATTTTTTAAAATGTTAAACATTGCTGGTATTAAAAGACCAAGAATTTTTACCAAATTTGAATTTTCTCCAGGGATGATCTGGAGGTGGAATATACTTTTTTCTGGGGATATTAAAATACTCCCGTAGATTAATAATATTCTCAATTT
>MNXB01000034.1:3595-5232 GCA_001871125.1 Elusimicrobia bacterium CG1_02_37_114 | reverse complement strand
ACGAAGCGCGAGGATGGTTACGCTATATGGGTATTGACCACATTACGATTTAATTTTGCCAAGAACATAGTCAAATCAACCCCCTCTTTTTTCTTTAATGGTTGAAAGTTGAAAGGAGGTCTATCGCAGTTCCTCTATGGCAGAACAGCTCAAACAATTTGCAAAATACCAAAACTTACTTAGTTTCGTAGTGCATCCTACTATTAAGAAGTATCTTTTTAGTACAGCACAAACAAGGGGTATCATAAAAGGAAATCAAGGGGGAGGAACCGCGACTACGATTTACGATGCAGTATTGAGGTTGTTGGGTATTCATCCGGTTAAAGAACGTAATATATTGAATAAACCCATACGGTTTGTTAGTAAAGTAAAACCGTTAAGTGAGTATGATGAAGAGAATCAGCAATATGTAGAATTTAGAAAAATATTTCCCGCAGAGTTTATAAAGACCCCTATAACAGTTCGCAGTGCTATAATGACATTACGCAATCCTTTAGGTGGCGCTGATAATAAAATCGAGTTTATGTCATCGTCTCAGGAACTTGATGCTTTTATGTCAGTACAAAGATCGGCGTTATATCAGGATGAGGAAATAGATAGAATTAAATGGGATGAAAGTTTAATACGATTACTCAAGGAAGGTGGGGATGCCACTATTACTCTGACTCCTGCAAAAGGATTAGATTGGACATTTGACTCAATTTGGAGACGAGCAAAAAAAATATACAGATCAAAGTTAATATGCAATATCTATGGCTTTCCAGGAGAAGAAATCACAGGTAATGATTCTGATATAGAAATCTTTTGTTGGGCTACTGACGACAATCCCGTGCTTAATAAAGCGGCAATAGATAGAATTTTTGAGGGCATAGACGATCCTGATGAACTTGCCATGCGTAGATATGGAGTTTTTAAGCAAGTATCCGGACGTATTTATAAAGCATTTGATGAAAAAATACATAAGCAACCCCACGATGAAATATTTAATGCTTCATTGTTCAGGACATACTGGAATTATAGAGTTATAGATTACCATCCGACAAAACCATGGTATGTATCGTATATTGCCATATCTCCTCAAAATGAATGGTTCGTATGGAATGAATTGATTGCCAAGCATGATAACCACACAACCCTGGAACTAAGAGATGATATAAAACTTAATTCTCTTCTGGGAGAAGACGAAGAATTTAATCGTTGCACGTTAATTGACCCCCTGGCGAAAGTTAAACAACCAAATACAGGATTTTCTGTTTTTGATGATCTTTCAATGGGAGAATATGGATTAAGACGTTTAACCCCCGCTGATACAAAAAATACCGGAGGACGAATGAATATTAAAATGAGACTTAAGAACTCGCTTATTTGTGGAATACCTGGGAATAATGTTAATAAAAATGACTTGACGGAAATGAGATATGGAGTATATCTTCCTACTATATGGTTTTTGGATAATTGTAGAGGGCATATTGAGGATTTTAAAAACTGGCGATTGATAGACTGGAAACAGGAACATGTAAAAGCTACGAGAACAATTAAGAGAGAGTCTCAGAAATGGTCAGATTTTTGCCGTAATCTTGAATTTTTAGGCGCTCTTGATCCAACTTGGTACGAAAAAAAGAAAAGTTTTTACGAAC
>MNXB01000034.1:0-3589 GCA_001871125.1 Elusimicrobia bacterium CG1_02_37_114 | reverse complement strand
ACCATCGAGTCTATTTCAAGGAAGAAGGAGAAGAGTAGGTTAAAGAAATTGAAGAAAATTGGAGTTTTGTCAGCGCTTTTTTGTGGAGTATGTTTTGTTGTCTTGCTAAGTAGCTATATTTATAGTCGGAAGATACTACTCGAATTTGATACGAAATATGGAGGCGGCAACTCATCCCCCAGTTATCGCAGGGGGGTCTTCTTGCCAATGTTAAGTAAAATAGATGAGTAAATTTCTTACGGAACTTGATGTGAGATTAAGGGATAATAAGATTTGGGTGCTTGATTCTTCTTTAGCCTATGAAAGCAATTTAGTAGGAAAAATAGAAGTACCGAGCAGATTTGAAACAGATTTTGCGAGTGTTCCGAGATTACCTGTTATTTACTTGTTGTGGGGTGATAGAGCACATAGGGAAGCGGTATTGCATGATTATCTCTACCGAATGGATTCGATCCCTTTGGTATCATTCTCGACGGCAAATAAGGTATTTCTTGAGGCGATGAAGATAAGAGAAAAGAACTGGTTTGTTAGATGGCCGATGTTCTTAGGAGTAAAGTTTGGGGGTCACTCAAGTTACCATAAAAGAAAAGTTAGTGATTCTCTGTAAGTTTTTCAAATTGAAAGTCGCCTATCTTGCTGACGCCGCAGAAGAGATTTTGGTCGACAAAGTACGACGTAATGCCGCTGCAAAAGAGGCGTAAAAGCAGATAAATTATGACAAAGAATAAAACCGCAAGATTAGAAAGATCAGATTGGAAGGTTCCTAAAGAAATTCAAGATGCTCTTCTTTCTCATATTTCTAAGGAACTTACTGTTGCTATCCGAAATAATAAAAAAATCAATGAAGACTTTGAAGTATATAGCAATATGCTTCATTCTATCAGGGAGGCAAAACCTAATGAATGGGAATCAGATATTGCCTTACCTGAATTTACGTCTCGGCTACTAGCTCAGTTAGGAAACTTTGTCGCCCAATACTTCAGCAGCACAGATTATATTGAGACTGATATTGATTCTGATGATCCGGAAAATGTAGCAGAAGCAAAAGCCGCTAAAGATTTGTTAAATACTCTCTTAAAGGACAAGGAATCTCATTATTATCATAAGATAGTGCGTCTTATCATGTTCGTTTTTTCTTGCGGATATGGCATTATTAAGGGAGGATACCGGCAAAAAATCAGAAAAAGATTATCTCACTATAATTACCGTTCCGATTATGTAACGGATCCTCTTACTGGGGATTTTCTTGCTGAAGATGGCGCTCCTTATACCGATCCAACTATTCAAAAACCTGTATTTCAAACAATAGAAGAGCCAATTTACAAAGATGAAGTGCTGGTAGATAAGCCTATTTTTGATATTTATCCGGTTCAGAACGTCTATATTTCCCCTGAATATACCTATTCATTAAACGATAAAGAATTTATAATTTTTGAAACTGAAAAAACTTTAGACGAATTAAAATCGGAAGCTGATGAAATGGGATATTTTAACCTCAATTTACTTGAAGAAGAGGAACCGGAGGGACAGCGAGGTGAAAAAACTTATAATAGAGATAAAAATTTGGAGGAACAACCTCTGCCGATAGTAAAGACCTTTACTGTTTTTGAAAGATGGGGGAAATATCCTCTTATTGAAAAAGATGGAAAATACATTCCCGGATTTGATAAAAAAGGACAATTTTTAGAAAATGCGGAAAATGCGGAATGTATTATTTATTATGCTAAAAATAGGGAGAAAGATGAACTAAGGCATATTATTGGATTTAGAAAATCAAGACATACTAAAAGACCAATGTGTCGTTTTTTGTGTTATGTTGATATGGTTAATGATTGTGGTTTTGGGGATGGAGAAGTAAATAGAGAACTTCAGAAAGCAATTAACGACAATTATAATTTAATGAATTATCGAACCAAACTTGCTATCACTCCTGCTTTTAAAGGGAAAAGATTCGCAGTTGATGAGGATATTAAAATTTCTCCCGAAAAAGTTACTTTACTTGAAAATTTATCAGACCTTGAGGAAATTAAAATTCAAGACAATATCCAAGGTGGTATTGTTCATCATGAACTTCTTTCTTCTCGCATGGATTACTGTATGGCAACGGCTCCTCAGACGATGGGAATGTCTCCTGAACGGGCAGAGACTGCCACAATGGCTTCTATTATAAATTCTAGAGCTAATATCCGACTTGGTATGAAGTCCATGAACCTTGAATTTATAGGATTTTCCGAATTTTATGATATGCTTTTAACTCTTTGTAATGATTTTATGTTGTCTGAGACATTAGAAAAGCTAATAGGAAAAGAGAAGGCAATGGCTTATAATCCAAAACGGGATGATAAATTTAAGCCTGTTTCTCAAGCATTGGAGACAGAAGAAAGCAGGATGTTTAAGATAAAATCGTGGCAAAATATTTTGGGAATGGTGCAAGCAGTGCCGAATCCCAGGACTCCTATGGTTTTGAATTATATTATTGGGCAAATACTTGAGTTGATGGGGGGATCGTTTAAGGCGTTCAAGAAATTTATGTTTGAAGAAGACCCTCGATCTGTATTATTATATCAATTAGCTACAGGAGCAAAAGGCATGGGATCTGCCCCTACTGTACCCTCGCCGGCGCCAACGCAGAATCAGATGTCATCATTGACACAGTCTCCAACGGAACAACAGGCAAGGGAAACGGCAAGTGAATAAATTGAAATAAGGGCTGAAATGGAAAAAAATAAGAGTTGGACAAATAGCGATCTTGTAGAATATATTTCTCTTTTTAAGGAAAAAGAAAGAGAAAGCATTCTCAAACAGATTTTAGAAAATGATTTACTTAAAAAATTTCTTGGCACTACTGAAGGACGGCTAATTTTAGGGCACGTTATTGATTCTATTACAGAGCAAACAATGAAAATAGTGCGTCTTTGTATAGATGGCAATAAAGAAATGGGGGAAATAATAAATGCAGCGCAACAAATAAATCTTGCCTATAATTTTATGTATAAGCTAGCAAATATAGCATTAAGTGGGAAAACGCATGAAGAAAATCTAGAAAAGAGAAAAGCGTGAAATGAGTGAATTCAAACAAGATTTTGAAACTGCGATTGAAATATATGGTTTAAAAAAAGTTCTTGCAGAAATATTAAAAATCGCTAAAATAGTTGATAAAGATACTGTAGGGCAATTTATTATACATTTTAATAATGGAGGAGTAACAGATACATATTTGAATAAAAAAATAATTGGTTAATTTATAACCTCGAATATCTTAGCCCTGGGAATGCAGGGCTTAGCTTCGGCTTAGAAGCCCCTTTCGTTAGGGAGGGGAGCATTCACTTGTTATCATAAGGTATTTGCCTAATTTTTAGGCAAAATAGGAGATAAAAATGGCTGAATTTATTAACACGGACTGGTATCAAGAATTTCTTCAAGAACTATCGGGCCTTATTATAGAATCTGAGTTCGCAGCGCGGTGGGAACTTATTTCCTGTTATCACAAAGTAGGCTCTAAGATTATAAAAGTGCAAAAAGAAAAGGAAATATCAATAACTAATTTTGTGCAGCGCGTTGCACAAAATCTCGGGAAAAGTATTAGAAC
>MNXB01000004.1 GCA_001871125.1 Elusimicrobia bacterium CG1_02_37_114 | reverse complement strand
CATTCCAACTGATAACGGTGTTTATCCGGCATATGTTCCGGTTTTGTTGTGTGCCGGTATTTTTCAAAACTCCTGATGTGGCTTGTTATTCTTTTACCTTTTAAAAATACTTCTATTGTTGTAGTTGTAATCCTTACTTCTATTACTTCCCTGCATAATTGATATGGTACGCTGTAATAATGTTGTTCTACTTCTATGTGGTAATCTATGTTTACACGGCATTTTTTCCACTGTGCATATTCATATCTCTGTGCAGGTAATGGCAATGCATTGGGTTTATCCAGCATTTCATATAATTCCTTGCGGGACTGTTTTACTTTTTTCATTATCCGTGTATTGAGTTTTTCTACCAATTCCCTTATTGCCTGATTTAATTCTGCTAAACTATAAAACTTGCGGTTACGCAATACTGCTATTATCCACCGCTGGACTATTAACACTCCTACTTCTGCCTTGGCTTTATCTTTTGCCATGTATGGTCTGGCGGGTATTACTGCTGTACCATAGTGGTGTACTAAATGCAGGTAAGTCGGATTTATCTCCGGTTCATACAGGCAAGCTTTATTTATTCCACTTCTTAAATTATCCGGAACACATACATTAGGCACCCGTTCAAAATATTCAAACGCCCTCACATGTGACATTATCCAGTCCGGTAATTGCTGTGTTAACGTTGCTTCTGCATAGGTATAGTTACTTGCTCCCCACACCGCCACAAATAATTCTGCCAGTACCTGTTCTCCTGTAGCAGAATTTATTATTGGTATTTTATCACCGGAATAATCTATAAATATTTTTTCTCCTGCTTTATGGTCCTGTCTCATACATATGTCTAACTTCTTCTTCCACCTGTGATACAGTAAACAAAACATTTCATACTGGTATCCGTCCGGATTCTCTTGTTTGTATTCTGACCATAATAGTAATAGTGTTACATGTTTCTTCCTTAACTCTTTATCTATTTTTTCATAATCGGGCACCGGTTTATTACCTCTGTTATTAGTACCACTACCATATTCTTTCGGTATTTTACCTTTGTATAACTTTGCTTCAAGTTCGTTATCATCCAGATTTTTATCCTCTTGCCAGTTTATTCCTGCTTTTTCTGCCAGCGCGATATAGTTTGATACTGTTTGTCGACCTACATTACAACTTAATCCGATGTCCCGCACATTTAAATCATTTTCATACCTCAACCGAAGTATTTCCCGTAACTTTATCATACTTATCCTTTCTTGCATAATAGCCCCCTTCAACAGAGTTTTTCTGTTTTTAGGAGATATTATACTTTATTTGTGTTTTTTTGTTACTTGGATTGGTTGAATTAAACTAAGATAATGTTTTTTTTGAAGGTTTTAGGGTTTGTCCATCATGATTAAAATCTTGTCCATCATGGTATTAAAACGCTGTCCATCATGCATTAAAATATGCAATAACTTTTAATGAATAGTAGAAGTATATGTTCTCATAGCCAGATTTATATCCAAATGGCAAAATATCCCAATAATTAGAACTAAGACTTTTGTCTTTTCCAGTATGATATGGAGAATCAATAATTAATAAACCATCTTTTCCATGAAGATTCTCCAATTGATATTGCATAACTTTTCTTAACATCTCTATATTTGAGTTTAAAAATTCAAAATCACCGGTCCAAACAAAATATCTATAAAGGCCGAGAATTAACATAGCATTAGTATTAAAATGGCGAGTATCGTAGTCTGTTGGATTTGGAAAAGTCCATCCTTTATTTTTATACCAAGTATGTACGTATCCATCTTTATCAACAGTTATAGTTGATGTATCACGACGAATATCACGAAACTTAGTATTAGTCCAACAAAATTCTAAACCTAACCATTCTCGCCATTCTGGATGTGGTGCATCACTTGCAGGAAAATTAAATCCATGTCCATAGTAAAATTCATTGAGAAGTATATCCACCTGAAGGTCAGAAGAGAAAAAAATTGGATAATGAGAAGGGACTAAATTTCTTTGTGGTAATATTTTTAAATCAAACTTATTACTGTAGATAATAAAATTCATTTGCTTTTTATCCATTATCCAACTAATATAACCCTTTTCTTTTCCAAATTCAAATCGTAAATTGTAATTATTATTTCCAACACATTCTAACCATTCTGTGGGACGGAGTTGGTCTTGATATGGTCGCCGCTTGAATTGCTCAATAGGAAGATACTGGTCATTCTCTGCAACAAAACGCTTAAATAAAATTTTGTCTTTTTCAGAAGTATCATATCCATTTTTAATCCATGGAGCAATAAAATAGTAAACTAACTCGTTCTTAATATGTTTATTTTCATCTTGCTCACAATTAAATTCACAATGAAGAATGTTATTATTAAGCTCTATACTCCATATGCCATTTACTTGCTTATTTGTTGAATATCTAAATATACGATCTAAATTACATCTCTTTTTATCACAATATGCTTCCTCATGTTCAGACCAATTTTTCACTCCAGTAAACCAACCAACCCTACCTTCAAGTTTTTCCATTTCCAAATAGTATACCCCTTCTTGTTGAATAGGAAAATTCAAATCGTACCAGCAGTTGTCTCCTTCTACATAAATATCCTTAGAAATTATAATATTTCCTTCCGGCCCATCTTTTCTAAGAGTTAATTTTACTAAAGAGTCTACATTCCCATAATTAGTAATTTTGGCACCAATTTTATACAATCCAGGTGATTTTACTAAAAATATTTGTCCAAGAGTAGACGTAGACAGTTCTATTGGCCACTGAATAAAATCATAACTATAATCTGAAATTAAAGAGAATTTTATATTTTCAATTCTTAATTTTTTATCATTAAATTCGTAAGTTACATTTTTGAATGGTTTTAATCGTTTTAGTTGTGGTAATCCAAATCCTGAAATTAATACATTTTTTCCATAATTCTCTTTCCCCAGAGGGTCTACTTTTAATATTTTTATAATACCATCCTTTATTTCTAAAAAATAAAAGCCATTTTTAAGAATGTATTTATTATTCTCTTTTCCTATAACAGATGTATTGGAAAGAAAATAGATAGAAATAACATAAAATATTAATATCAATACTTTTTGTCGAGTAGACATCTTTATAACCTCTCTTAAGGTATAATGAATATATAAAATTATGTTAACTTTGAAAACACAGAAAAGTAATGCTCAAAAAACCGTGAACTATCCACCTCAAGTGCAACTTCATGTCTCTTGTCAGGGACATCCGGTGTCCAGCGTGTCGTTCCTCTCAATTTCTCATCTGAAAGTTCCACTTCAACAATCCCCTTTTTAAAAACACAGATTTTTTCATCAAAAATTGTTGCTGCTGCCAGAGGGTCGTGAAATGTAGTTTTATCAGTCTGCCTGAACCAAACCTCAGCAAAATCCGATACCGGCTTAAGGAGACCCGAATGAAATCTCTCTTTAAACTGTTTTATGCCCATAACCACCTCAATTGTTACATCCAGTCCAATTGAACGGTGGACACTAACATCACTATTGTACACTATGTCTGCCGCATGAGGATCGCAAGTAATATTCCACTCAATTGCAGGTGCACTGGGTTGGTGGGTAGTAAAAACCCCGCACATCATAACAAGACCTTTCAAAAGAGATGGAATTTTTGAATCTTTCTTGAATAACATAGCTATGTTCGTCAGAGGACCTATCGTGAGTAAGACAATCTCTCCCGGATGTTTGTAAATTGTCTGCCTCATAAACTCTATAGCCTCTTCCTTTGGGAAATCCTTGTCATGCTCCCATTTTTGCAGCACTTCTGCCTGTGGAGCATATTTTTGCTTCTGAGCAACAAAAAGTGGTTCCTCACACCCTGGAAAAATTGGAATCTTTTTGTCTGCAGCTTTACAGAGAACACTTGCCAGCATTGCACGTTTATAAACTTCACCGCTAACTGTTGTAATGCCGAGCAGTTCGCAGTCTGGTTGTGCAAGAAGATAAGCCAAACAGACAGCATCGTCAACATCAGAACCAATATCAGTGTCTAAAATTACTTTTATTGACATAATATATTCACTCCTTTCTTTTTGATGAAACACTGCACAACATTTTTACTGTGTCACTTCTTTACATGAATTGCGCACGACTAATTCTGGTTCAAGCAAAATCTGTTTTATCTGTGGATTTTCCTTGTTTTCAATTTGCTCAAATAAAATCTTAGCTGATGTTTCACCCAATTCATCCTGTGGTTGATGTATGGTAGTCAAAGGTACATATAAAAGTGAAGACACATCTATATCATCAAATCCTACCAGTGATATATCTTCCGGTATTTTTAATCCTTTAGACTTTATCGCTTGCATCGCTCCTATGGCTACAGTGTCATTCCATGCAAAAATTGCTGTGGGATTTTCTTTTTGTTCAAGTATTATTTCCATTGCTCTTGTACCACTTTCCTGGGTTACATCTGTTTCGATAACCAGTTCTTCTGAATATGGTATTTCGTACTCTTCCAATGCTTTTTTATATCCTTTTAATCTATTCTCTGCACTAGTAACTATCATAGAACCTGAAAAATGAGCAATTCTCTTATGACCTAATTTAATCAAATAACTTGTAGCAAGATATGCTCCATAGATATCATTACAAACCACATAGGAACAGTTTATATTTCTCCAATATCTATCCATCAACACAAAAGGTATATTTGTTTCTTTTAATTGTTTGTAAGTATCTGAACCGTTATTACAATCAGATGGAATGATAATCAAGCCATCCACTCTGCGATTTAATAAAGTGGATACTTCACTTTTTTCTTTATTGATGCCTCCCTCTGAACTGCATAGTATAACATTGTATTCTCTAGAGTTAGCAATCTTATTTATACTGCTGGCAACATTAGGGAAAAAAGGGTTTTTAATATCGGGAAGAATTAAACCAATGGCATGGGTGGAACGAATTCTCAAACTCCGCGCAATATGGTTGGGACGGTAGTTTAATTCAGCTGCTTTCTTGAGAATTTTTTCTTTCGTCTCTTTTTTTATATAATAGCCGCGATTGTTCAAAGCTCGTGAAACTGTTATTGGTGAAACACCTAAACTTTTAGCAATTTGTACTATTGTGGTGGACATAAAGCACATCCTGTAAGTAGTATGACAACGTTGTCATAAATACCGATAAAAATTTATTATAAATTTGTATGACAACGTTGTCATAAATAAATTTTTCATAAATTACCTAATATTTCTCGTGTGAGTTGAACTCTAAATTTGAAATATTGTTTAGTATATTATAGCATATTAATGCGAAGTCTATGCGAAGTTTTTGTGAAAGTTTTGTGAATTTATTGTGAGGTGTCAATTGATGTCTTCGCATAATTTTCGCAATTCAAAAAGTCGCGAGTAATGCGATCACTACGTTTTTGTATTTTTTATTGAAAAATCAATGACTATCTGAAGAGTAAAGGTGCCTTATTGTTGAGTTCTTATGGTTATAATAATGTTTTGTTGATATGTTATGTTGTTGTTCATGACAATCATTACTGAACACCAAGTTCCCTGAGCATACCTGCTCTTTTTTTAATTTCGATTGAACTCACCTTTGGATAAATTTTTTCCGCGGATGTACCTTTTCTGTCCGAATATGTAAAAATATGCAGTTTATTAAATTTGAGTTCTTTGATTAACCTGTAAGTATTATAAAATTGTTCGTTGGTTTCTGTCGGAAACCCGACAATAACATCCGTACTTAAGAATATATCGGGGACTTGCGATTTTATATATTTAATTTTTTCACTGTAATCTTTTCTGCTGTAAGATCGTTTCATTAATTCAAGTATCTTATCGTCGCCGGACTGCATAGGTATGTGCAGATATGGGACAATATTTTTTGAACCCCCGATAAGGTCAACTAATTTTTCATCAATTTCCCCAAGTTCTAATGATGAAAACTTTATTTTCATATCCCTGAAATTTGTCAGTATATCTTTCACCAGGTCATACAAGCCATGGTTTTCTGTCCCATATTTACCGAGTCTTATCCCGCACAGGACTATTTCCCTGTAATCGTTTCTTCTCAAAACTTCTATTTCATCAAATACAGTTTCTCTGTCTTTACTCCAGAGTTTACTGCGGACATAGGGGACTATACAGTAACTGCAAAACGCATCACAGCCGTCCTGTATTTTTAAAAATGCACGTTGATGGTCATAAAAATAATTCGTATGTTTCAAAGACCCGATTAATTTCTCTTTGTCAGGACAAACTTCAACTCTCTGTGAATTTTTGCATGCGGATTTGATTTCATCAGGTGAACTCAGGGCATAACAGCCTGTAACGATTATCCGTGCTAAAGGGTTTAACTTTAATATGCGTCTGACAATCTGCCTGCAGTCAGCATCTGCTTTGTGTGTGACCGTGCAGGAATTTATTATGCAGACGTCTGCATCAGCAATATCATCTACAATTGTATTTTGGGAGTTTTTACAAAATTGTTCTCTTATGAGTTGTGTTTCATACTGGTTAACTCTACACCCGTAAGTTTTGAAGTAGTATTTCATAATTTATCAATGCACATCCTACAACAGCAGCGGTCTCTGCCCTCAATATATTATTCCCTAAAGTTACAGGGATAAAACCATGTTTTTTGGCATAATCAACCTCACCCTCTGTAAACCCGCCTTCAGGACCAATTATTAAATTCAAAATCGGACTTTCAGGTTTTGACATGGATAAGGCTTCCCTGACAGTTGTTTTTTCCTCGTGTTCATACAGGATTAACGTTATTTCATTCTCTTTAATACATGAAAATATATCTGAAAAAGCAATGGGTTTTAATATTTCCGGTATTTTTTCACAACAACATTGTTTAACAGCAGAAAGTATGACTCGCTGCCACCTGCTGTGCTTTTCATCAATTCTATCTTTTGGTATTCCAAAAACTGTCCTGCTGGTAATGACAGGGATTATTTCATTTACCCCGACTTCAGTAACTTTTTCAAGCAGAAGGCGGAATCGTTCATTTTTAATTAATGAAACAAAAAGTCTGAGTTTAAACTTTTTAGTATTACAGGGGATTTTACTTAGTATTTTCCCGCTCAAGACATCTCTCTTAATGGTTGTTATTTCACCCGAATAAATTTTGCCCTTACCGTCAAACAACCTGATTTTCTCATAAGGTACAGCCCGCAAAACTTTAATTAAATGTCTTGCTTCAGGACCTTTTATGGTAAACTTGTTATTTACAATATCTTCCTGCGATATTAAAAATTGCATATAATTTTGGGGACACATAATTTTGGGGACACATCACTTAATTATTGCTTTCTAAGACATCTTGCCCACTATTTGATTACCCCACATTCTCAAAGTCGTTAGTTTTTATTTCAAATTCCCAATCAAGATTTCTGTTAAATATGATATGCGCATTTCCCTGCTACTACCACCATCGCCTTCACGCACCAACTTACCTTCTCTCACTAACTCGGTTAAAAGCCGGTAAGTGCGACCTCTGTCAACACCCAACATCTCCTGGCAGGTCTGGTTATCTATTTTGTCGTTTATTTTTACATAGTCAATTGCTAAACTTGACTTGACTAATTTTATTTCTAATGTTGTAGTCAAAAATCAATGCTTATAAACTTGCTAAAATACTGTCGCTTAGTGAAGACAGTCAATGGTTTAATTCAATATTTGCAGTCAAGATTTATGATGAAAATTTGAGAAATCATATTAGGCAATGTCCGATACTCTTTCCAAAGGAACTATGATTTAAAATCAAGAATAAATCATAGAATTGTATATATTGACTATATTGGTTAAGTAATTATCAATACACAAGATAATCTTTTGCATATATTCCTTGTACTCTTTTATATTTATTTCTTAAATTTATTAAACCATTCCTTCCAGTTAATTGCGTCAATAAATGTAAAGGCTTCTTCACAAGCCCCCATTATAAGTCTAATATTCATGGGGTAACCAGCGGCTTCAGATATATGTTTACCAAATTCCCAAAGTAGAGTATCCTTTAAACCTTCATCTTTCATAGGAAATTCTTTGTACTTAGTATACTCAAGTTGTCTTTCATTTAGCATTAATTCAAGTGCTATTTCAAATTCCTTTCGCTTATATTCTAAATCCTCTATTAATGAGCTCATCGTATGATTCATGAATATCTTCTTTTGTTCTTCTTTTAATTCCCACGCAGTTTCTTCTTTTAGCATTCTTATCGCCATTCTATGAGTTATATGAAGGAAAAAAAACATAAATTCAAGACCAATCTTATTTCTTTTAGCTTTACCAAATTCTATATGTTCCTCAAAGTCTTTCTTGCAAATCTTATCAATAAAATCAATAATGTGAGTGATTTGAGAATGGGCTATTGCATAAAGAGATACAGCAACTTCTGTAATTTTGTCTATAGACATACTTAGTTTCTATTTAAAATTGTACCATGACGATTCAAATGCCGTGTTTGACATTTCATATTTGAAAATAAAGTGAAATGTTAAGTCAATCTATGTCTGAAGTTGATTTTTTTCACAAGGTTTTACTGACACAAATCCATCGTTTGGTAAATTCCAAAAAAATATTTCGCAAAATGGATATATATTGCTGAAAATTGATTCATGTTCTACTACAAATTCTTGTAAATCTTCTTTTTCAAGATAAATTGATTCATATTCGTTCATATAGATGGATAATATTAAAGGATATTTTTTGTTATAATGTTTTTGGGCTTTTTTTATTTTTTCAGTAATTTTTTCAATGATTTGTTCCTTTAATTGGTTTATTTTATTTTCATCATCAGCTATATAACAGTTATCTGATTTTATATGTTTATCCGGAATACTTCGATTATCTATATAAACTGATGATAGTTCTATACCAATACGGTTCCCCGAAGAAAAGTCTATTAAAATATAATCTGGACATTCCTGCTTGTTTTCTATAGTGAATTTTCTATTTTTATGTATTTCATAATGTTCTATAAATTTTTTTATTTCAAAAGATTCACGTCTTTCTTTATTTGGCCAATCTATAAGCATTATATATTTCTACCTTTTTATTGAAAATTTCTATTGAAACCTTGAGAAATCAAAAATACCTAAAAATTTATGACTTGTTGCAACAATCTTAACGACTGGTACTCTATCGTATTTTTAGATTCTTGAGCGACTTTGATGTCTTCAAGAAAACTCGTCCAGTTAAAACTGGACGCTACAGTATGGGGTGTGTTGTCCCTATTTTTTATTTATCTTGTTTGCTTGTTCCGGTTAACCCATTTTCCAATATTAATACTATAAGCGTTTCTATAGGTCTGTTTTTTCGAGTAAATATTATTCTATATAGTTATTTAAAAACTCAACCAATATATGTACCGTGGTGCAAGGATTGTCTGATTCAGGATTGTGATTGACACCGTAATTCTCTAAAAGCTGTTTAGCGTGCTTAATAGCGATGGGCTGTTTATCCTTTAATTTTGCATACATTTTTGGATCATTTTTCTTATATTTAAAACCAAGCAGTTTAGTTAACTCTTTTTTATATAAATTCCTATCCCAAGCGGTTTGGTGAAAATTAAAATGTAAGATATACCATATTTCAAAAGATTCATTTGAATATACTCTTTTTATCTGATTGTTTTTTGCAATCTGAATCGCTCTATTAAAATTATGTTCTGGAAATGAATCTCTGTCAAAAACACACCAAACCTCGGCATATGATTCTTTTTTCATTTCTGCATCTTTTTTCAGTTGAATCGCATATTGAACCAAGGAATCCGTATTCATTCTTAAGCCAAGAACCTCTACTCTGATTAATTCCCTGCTTGTCTGAAAAGCTTTAAAGTAATTTGGTTCAGTTTTTTCCCCTTCGCATACTATTAATACTTTTTTTATTGAATACCGGGGGACATGTCTTCTATACGGATTACTTTGATGGTTCATTATCTTTTTCCTTAAAAGACAAAATTATATCATCGATAAAAGGAACTGCACCGTATTTCCCCAGTAAGTAATCTTTGCTGTAAATTGCATCATTCCTTATTTTTTTATCATCTAATTTATAATCTGCCAAAGAAAACAAACCCGACTCACCAAAACTATTTTTTTCTGTGAACCATATCTGATCCCTTCGGAAACATTCATTGTTCATACAAGTCAAATTATGTGTAGCAAAAATAAGCTGCGCATTATTTTTATTTGAATATGAATTAAAAAGTTTAATTATATGTTTGAATAACCTGGTATGCAGATGGTTTTCGAGTTCATCAATTAATAGTATCTCGCCGTTTCTAAGAGCATTTATTATAGGTACCGAAAGCGCAAACATTTTTTTTGTGCCTTCTGATTCAAAAGTATCTAGATCAATTGACAGTTCACCGCTGACCTCGTTTTTTTCATTAAATACATTATGAATAAAATGCACTATTTTTTTTACCGTTTCCTTTTTTTTCTTTTGAGGAGTACCCTCACTTGATTGTTCTTGCGGAATGTCAGTTGATGTCATTCTAAAATCTTTAACTCCATTGTCGGCGATAGATACAAATTTCATAATTTCTTCCTTAAGATTTGGATCTCTTTCAATTCTTGAAATTATGGAATGAATACTAGGGTATGAACTGGTGTGAATTTTCATAAACCACTTTATTATTTTAGAAGATATTGGGCCATTGAGTTGAGAAACTACGGTCAAGAAAAGACAGTTCTCCCTTGTATTAGTCTCTTTATCCTTTCCCTCAGGAAAGTTTTCTGACAATTTAATTTCTTGACTCTCTCTAAAAAACAATCTCTCTTCCTTTGTTTTTGGTGTATAATAAAGCCATTCCTTTTGCACTGTTTTATTATCAGCTTCAAATCCGTACCTATATGTAATATTATCAACTATAAAAACAATCTCAAAAAATGATGGTTTATTTTTTGTCTGTTCATTTAAGAGAAAACCGTTTATTCCTATTTCTTCACCTCCTTGAAAAGCTTTAACTGAATAAATTGTAAAAAATCTCATAAAACTCAGTGCATATATTAAATTACTTTTTCCGCTTGCATTGGCACCATAGACTACCGCACTTTTTAGTAATTCAAAATCATCATTTATTTTGATTACATTTTCTGGTAATTCATGCTTAGCAGATTTTACCATGCTCAATGTAACTTTTTCTTTAAATGATAAAAAATTACCAACTGTAAATTGAATAATCATATTGTCCACCACCTTATTATGAGTATTTTTCTCATTTTGTTGATATATTACATAATTTATTTTAATTTGTCAAGTGTAAAATGAGTATTTTTCTCATTATTATTCTATTTATAAATAATTCTACTTATTTTGAAATAAAAAACAAGATTTTTTAAAGTTAATTTTCTTTCTCTTTCCTGTCATTAACCCTGCAATTCACGGATGGTTCTGACTTCACGCATCTGCATAACTTTACCGACTTTTTACATTTTTATTTTAAATTTCTGTTCAAATCTTGGAAGATCTGTTAAAATTTAAAACTGATGATTTATTGCAACAATCTTAACGACTGGTACTCTATTGTATTTTCAGATTCTTGAGCGACTTTGATGACTTTAAGAAAGTCGTCCCGATAAATCGGGACGCTACATTTCTCGTCCTAATAAATTAGGACGCTACAGTACGGGGTGTGCTGTCCCTGTTTTTTATAGCACATAGTGACACCAAATGCAAGTATAGTTGCATATAGTTACAAGAAAAGTATCTTATACGTGAAAGAACCGGAAATACAAATATAATCAAATGAGATGTGTCCCTATTTTTGCAATCAGAACTTATATTCTTTTATATAATCTGGAAATAACAATATTTTCTTCGAGTCACCGGGAACAAATATAAATTGCTCTAAATCAACAGTCAACCGTCTAAAATGTAACGTTCTGCATTTTTCTAAAAGTCTTTTTTTTAAATAAAAAGGACTCTTTATTTTTGATTTTAAATAATCATAATTGGGTTTCGTCTTACTTAACAGAAAAATAGTATCATAAAAATCTCTGCCCATTGGTCTTTTTCTATTAAGAATAGCGTATATTTTCTGAGCCAGCATTACATCAACCGGCACAACATTTATTTGTAAGAACACACCAAGTTTGTTTATTATAACTCTATCTGGAGTATAATTAAATTTTTGAGGTTCTGTATCAATCTGAATTAATATTTTTTCTTCCTTATGTTTAGAAATTTTGTTTTCAAAAAGAACTCCCGGGATTCTTATATAACACCTGTGGGCTCTCCTGAATGTTACTTTGATTTCTGCATCGTATCCTTCTAGACTTAACTTTTTCTTTATTAGTCCGGAGAGGGATGCAAAATCCTTTTTATTCAAACCCAAATTATCAAAGTCCAAATCTTCTGAAAATCTTGTATTTGAATGTACAATGCGAATGGCTGTTCCGCCCATCAAAGATAGTTTATTAGCAAAATCTGAATCAAAGATAATTTCCAAAATTTTATATTGCAGATACTCGCGTAAAAGATTCTTTTTGAAAGGTTTTAAATAATCGGGATAGAACGATTCTATCTGTTGAATATCAAGCATTTTTTATAAACTCCAGAAAAAGATTTATTCTTTTTGTCAATGTTCGCTGTCCAAATTTCTGAGTAAATGTATGTAGTTTTTCCATGTTGATTTGTTCAAAAAACATGTCCTTGTTTATGCGAAGATTTACAAAATCATGTTTGTTCTTTATGTGTGGATTTATATAGAAATAATCCAGGACAGCCTTCTCTATACTTGCTATTTTGAAATATTTATTATCATACTTAACAAGATTATATCCAAAGAAAAGCCGGGGTTTTATTGTTCTGTAAGTAAATTCAGCTATGGAAGTCTTAAACCTGTATGTCCGACGGGTAGCTGCAGAGATTACACCGTATACACTTTCTGGTATTAAACTGTAATAAGAAAGTGCCATTTCAAAGGAAATATACGATGGGCTGTATATTTTATTAGCAATTTCAAAAAGAATATTCTCAGTAAGTTTTAAATCTGAGAAGATATAGTATCCCTTTATAACCTTCCTGATAAATTTCTTTTCCTGCCATTCGTTCAATCTTCTGCGGTGAAAATTACTTTCTATTTTTCTAATATCAGTAAGTGAGAAAACAGTAAAATCCTTTAATGATTCTTTGAGTTGAATGTATTTCATGATATTTCTTAATAGTGCTATTTTTAGCACTAATATGAAATATAATACAAATATTTCATTAAAAAATCAAGTTCCCATTGTAAAGAATTGGCACTGTATTGCTATTTTCTGCTGGTTTTTTTGAGTCGGAGAAGAAGCCTGTCAAGGTCGTCAAGCGAATAAAAGAAAATTATTATTTTCCCCTTTTTCCCCCTGGAAATAAGACGGACTTTTGTGCCTAACAGTGTCTGTAGTTTGTTTTCTAAGTCAATAACTTCCGGTGCTCTTTTGTGCTTTTTATGTCTGGCTAAACTTGATGTCTGTTTCCACTCCTGGACGAGTTCCTCTATCTCTCTGACGGTAAGTTTTTTACGGATTATTTCATTGGCAAGTTCATTCTGTCTGTTTCTGTCGTCTATGCCAGCCAGGACACGTGCGTGACCAGCGCTTATCAGTCCTGATTCAATCATGTCCTGGATTTTTTCTCCTAAGCCAAGCAATCTTACGGTATTAGCCACAACCGATCTGTCTTTGGATACCATCCCGGAGAGTTCTTCCTGTGTTATATTGAATTCTTTCATTATGTTCTGGTAAGCCTTTGCTTCTTCTACCGGGTTCAGGTCTTCTCTCTGAAGATTCTCAATAAGCGAAATCTGGAATTTTTCTTTTTCTGCAGTATGACGGATAATGACGGGAACTTCTTTTAATCCTGCAATACGGGACGCGCGTAACCTTCGCTCGCCTGCAACAAGTTCGTATTCACCCGGCACAGGCGAAGGACTCACAACGAGTGGTTGTATTACGCCTCTCTTCTTTATTGAATCAGCGAGTTCGTTTATTTTTGTATTATCAAATTTTTTTCTGGGCTGGTATTTGCTGGGTTTTATTTTTTCAACAGGTATTTTCTGTATTTCTTCCCCCCCGGTTTTTACTGATGGCGTGATTTCCGGTATTAATGCGTCTAATCCTCTACCGAGAGCTTTTTTCATTTCCCCCTCCGTTTTTCTCCAATAATTCTTTTGCAAGTTCAATATATGCTAATGTTCCCCGGGAAGTTTTATCATAAAGCAGTGCAGGCTTGCCGAAAGACGGTGCTTCGGCAAGACGGACATTCCTCGGTATGACAGTTTTATAAACCTTGTCACCGAAAAATTTCCTCATCTCACTTACAACCTGGTCGCTTAAGTTTAACCGTGAATCATACATTGTTAAAGCAACGCCTTCCAGTGCCAAATCCTTGTTGAAGTTCTGTCTTATGCGATTGATTGTCCTGAGTAACTGAGCCATCCCTTCCAGAGCATAATATTCACACTGGATTGGTATAAGGATAGAGTCTGATGCAACGAGTGCATTTACGGTTAAAAGTCCGAGTGACGGCGGACAGTCAATGAATATAAAGTCATAGGAATCCCTTAAAGGGTTAATTATATTTTTTAACATTATCTCACGGGATTCCATATTTACAAGTTCCACTTCCGCACCTATTAAATCAATATTTGACGGGATAATATCAACCCAGTCAACTTCGGTGGGTTTGATGATTTCTTCAACCGGTATTTCACCAACCATAGATTTGTATATATTTTCCTTTGATTCATTTTTATCAAAACCAAAACCGCTTGTGGTATTGGACTGCGGGTCAAAATCTATAATAAGAACAGATTGGCAGTATGAGGACATACTTACTGCAGTGTTTATTGCAGTGGTTGTTTTACCGACACCGCCTTTTTGATTTGCTACTGAAATTATCTTTCCCATTATTCTAAAGTAGTGATGCTTAATTTCGGCATTTTTATTTTAACAAATTTTATACCTGTTTCCTTGAACAGCGGTTTAAAAGATTTATCAGCATATTCACCGCAGGTGACAAACCTGGATATTTTTGCATTCACAATCATTTTTGCACAGAGTATGCACGGCGAATGCGTGCAATATATCGTAGCATTCTCAATGCTTATTCCGTGTAATCCCGCCTGGATTATAGCGTTTTGTTCGGCATGTATTGCCCTGCAGATTTCGTGCCGTGTCCCGGAGGGGATTTTCATTTTTTCTCTGAGACAACCTAATTCCAGGCAGTCTTTTGTGCCTGAAGCTGCACCATTATAACCTGTTGTAAGAATCTTCTTGTCCCTGACCAGAACAGTGCCTATATGATGTCTCCTGCAGGTTGACCTTTCAGCCACAAGAAGAGCCAGTTTCATAAAATATTCATCCCAACTCGGTCTTTTTGTTTTATTAATTTTAGATTGATTTTTCATATAGATTTTAATGTCCTTTCTACTTTTTTTTGAAGTTCTTTTATGCTACCATTGTTGATTAATTTCTTATCCGCTTTTTTCAGACATAGTTCTAATTGTTGATGAGTCCGGAAAGTTGACCTTTCTCTATTTTCCTTTAAGATAAACTCTCTTAAGGACTTGTCATCACCTGCTCTTTTCCTCTTTAAACTACGTTTGAATCTTAAACTGACAGGAGCATCTATGCCCAGCAAAACAAAGTTTGGTAATTTTTTTAATTCCTTTATTTCCGCGATATTCCTTATACTGTCAACTATATCTTTACCAGTAAGATTTTTTTTAACTCTCCTGGCAAGAACTGCGGGGCCATATCTCTTTCTCAATTTATTACCCAAAGATATGAGATTTTCTCTCGTCGGTTCCATCCCTGATTTCTCTGCGGATTCCCTGATAATGTCTGATAAAGAATGATATGTAAAATGCTTCTTTTTAAGATAATTTGCCACTTCTCCCTTTCCGGAAGCATTCGTTCCTGTCAGTCCTATAACTAATTTTTTTTTCATGATTATAAAACCACCCAAATGGATTCAAATTATACAAAACCTGCTATCGCTTGTCAAATTGTTTTGCATTGTTTCACGTGAAACAATGCAAAACACGTGAAACAATTTAAGATTACTTGCTGCCAGCAATCACTGTTGCCCAGTAATCAGCAATTTCAGCATATTTTGTTAGTTTGTCTTCCAGGCATAGATGTTTCATATTGTTGAAAGCATTACCGTAAGCATTTTGTGACGCTCTATGAGTTATAAGTTCGTCGTATGGAAAACTTAATTTGGAATTTAACCTTACCGCTTCCCTGTATTCGTTCAGGGCTTTTGCTAACCGGTTGGTGTTCATATAGATGAAGGAAAGAATAAGATGCGCAAAACTGTCAGTCGGGTCCAGTATAAGTATCCTGCCCGCTTCTCTAATTGCTTTATCGTATTGCCCTGTCCAAAAATATATATGAAGCAGCCGTTCATGCGAGGCAACTTCTTCCGTGACATCGTATATAAATATACTGTGACCGATATTGTCAATCGGCTTTTTATCCTTCAGCCAGTAAAAAACATCATGCCCTATTTTACCTAAATATAATCCCTGGATGTTTGTAACGCTTACGGCGAGTATTTCTTTTTTAGGATGGGGGGGATTTATATGGTCTTTCCTGCCCCATAGTCCGAATGAATACATATCCTGAAATTCAAATCCCGCTTTATCCGGTACACCTGAACCATAATAGGAGAGTATTACATCAGAGACAGCATTTTTCTGAATATATTTGCGTAGTCCTTTTAAATCCTGCCCCCAGTCTATATTTGAATCCACGAGATATTTGTAGCCGTTTTCAGGACCACCGATAAACTCATTGAAGTATGCTAAATAATGCGGGTGAATTTTGATAGAGGAATATGCGAAGTGTAAAAGCAGGAGTGATGCTATAATAACAGGTAAAACTTTCCTGTCCTTTAGTAAAGGATGCAGGAAATTAGCGATACCGCTGCTTATAAAGACAAACAGAAATGGATAAATGGGTAGTATGTGTCTGTGACCAATCTGCATAGGTGTAAAGGATGCAGGAATGAAGAACAAAAGAATGGGGAAAATCAATAAAAAATCTGTTTTTGATACTCTCTGTGTAATTAATCTTAACAAAAAGAATATCAGGACTGCCACAGGAGTTTTTATAAGAAAGGCAATCAAAAAATATTCCCTAAAACCTCTGATGGAATACTTGCCCATAAGGAAACTCATCTGACTTCTGTTTATGTAATCTGTAGTTTCCTTGAGACTCAGGAAATATTCTTTTATATGGAATATCTGATAAATCAACAAAAAGGGTATTATTAGACCTATCAAAAAATATATCAGATGCTGGTATTTGAAATTAATGTTTTTCCTGTAGAACCAGCATAGAATAATTAGTCCCGGAATAAGAATTAAGGCTGAATGTTTGGAATTGAGCGCCAATCCCAGGGCAATTCCTAAAAATATAGCGTTTATAGTTTTTGGGAAGTTTGTATATCTCCAGAACGTATATATAGTAATAAAAACAAAACATGTGAGAGTAATGTCCTCGGTAGATAATCCTGAATGAGCCAGAATAGTGGGGGAAAAACTATAAAGGAAAACAGAGATTATCGCCGGTAATTCTCCGTAAATTTCTTTTGTTAACTTAAAA
>MNXB01000007.1 GCA_001871125.1 Elusimicrobia bacterium CG1_02_37_114 | reverse complement strand
ATTTTCCGTCTATGTTTCTGGTAATATTTACAATTTGATTTTTGCCTAATTTGTTTTATCCTTTTTTTGTGTATTCTTATATAATTTAATATATATTCAGTCCAATTTGCTTTTTTTCTATATTGTTGATTCTGTAGTCGTTTTTTTCTTTTACCTTTTTTACTATTCCAATATTTTTTATTGGCTTGTTTTATCTGTTCTTTCTTTATTTTTTTACCACATCGTTTACAATATTTCTGTTCCTTCCTATGTCGGACATCTGGCAGATAATAGCTCTTGCATATTATACATTTACGTTTAGTATATTTATTTAGGATAGTTGTCACTGATATTCATTTGACAAATCTCTCCCGATTAATATATACTATTAAACAGCAGGAGAGTCTTCCAAGAGTCTTCCAGTTAGATTACTCCTGTCATTAAAAAAAGCACTACCGAGCATCACTTAGTAGTGCTTTTTATTATATCAAAACTCAATAAAAGGTATAAATAATTTTTAAGTTTTTTCTGAAAGGTGGATTTTAGATTAGACTATATATATTAGATTGAGATTGTAAATAGATATATCCTTACCAGATGTCTGGACAAACCGCCACAGTGAAAAAGTTCTCGTCGGAGAGTATTTTCAAAAATCCCTTGCGGATTTTGAGACCACTTAATATTTTGATATGATGTATTCCTGAAAAAGAGGGTTATTATTGGATGGTTTGTATGCCAATATACCGGTGATAGAAATTTGCAACAAGAATGGCTGGAAATATTTAATAACGTTTAAGCCGGGGTCCATGCCAGAAGTGTTCAGGGAATACGAGTCATTAAGAGACCATGTGTTTAAGGATAATTACAGAGAATATAACGAGGGAAAGGTAAGGCAGGTATTTCGGTGGGCTGAGGATGTTTTGCATTACAAGGAAGCGGAACAGAGTTGTGGGATAGTGAATGTTTTAGAATGTGTTGAAACAGTCACCAGAAACAAAAAAACAAAAACGACAAATTTTGTATGGTTGACAAATTTTGGGATAGATGTACTTAACGAAAGACATCAGGAAATAGCGGGAGGTGGTAGATTACGATGGAAAATAGAGAATGAAGGATTTAACGTACAGAAAAACGGGGATTATGATTTGGAACATGCTTACTGCAAAGATAGTATTGCAATAAAGAATTTTTATTATTTGCTTCAGATTGCACACATCATTTCACAATTGATGGAAAAAGGCAGTTTGTTGGTGAAAGAAATAAAAAAAGTGTATGGCAGTATAAAAAACTTTTCAAGGAAACTGTTGGAAAGTTTACGGTGGGAACTACTGTCATTACAAGAACTTCAAAATGAATTATCAAAACCATTCCAAATACGGCTGGATACTTCTTGATAGTATCGTATGTTCCAAATGTAATCCCCAACACAAGTAGTCCCACCAAAACTGACCCACAGGATATTTCTCGCCTAAAATTACATTTCTAATTTTTTCTGATTTTTGTCGGAAATTTCTGCTTCCTAAAAAAACAAATTCTGCATTCCTGTAATCAAAACCGGAGACTTGACAAAATGTTTAATATGTAGTAATATTTAGATGTAACTAAACAGGTATACTTATATGAATATGCATTCATACGATAATTTACAGGTCAGGGAAGTGTTCCATATTGAGTTTCTGCGTGCCTTTACGAAGAAAATAAGACCGTCTTTTTATGTTCTCAAGGGCGGAGTCAATATGAGGTTGTTTTTTGGCAGCGTTAGATACTCAGAAGATATGGATCTGGATGTCAATACGGTCAGTGTCAGTGTATTGCGCGATACGGTAATGAAAATCATCGTTTCAACCTCTTTTCAAAATGAACTGAAGGTTTTCGGAATAGAGAAGATTTTGCCGACGACCCAGCGGTTTAAGATACATCTTATTACTCATCAGGGAGACGACACCTATTTACAAAAGTAGAATTCTCCCGCCGCCACTCTTCGGGTAATGCTGTTGTAGAATCTATTCCGGAAAAAATTCTGCGCTACTACAAGGTGTCTCCGCTAATTATAAGTCATTATGACGCTATGAGTGCTGTCAACCAGAAGATTAATGCTTTGGTCAATCGAAGAATGGTTCAGGCAAGAGATATTTTTGATATCTATATATTATCAACTCAGATTTCAGGCAAGGTAAATATTACTCCGGTAATTGCTAAAACTGCCAGCGAAAACATATTTTCAGTAAGTTTTTACCAGTTCCGCGATACCGTCTTGAATTATCTTTCGGAAGAAGACCGGGCAACCTACGATAACTCTGGTTTATGGGATGAAATCAAATTAAAGGTAAATGAACTGATATGCGAAAAACACAAATAACAATTGAAAACATTAAACTACTTGGTCGCCCGATTTTTACTACCCGTGAAATATCGGATATGTCGGGCAAGAGCATGTCTACTGTGACTCAGTCATTAGCCTATCTCAGCCGGCACAACGTGATAAAAAAAGTGTACCGTGGCGTATGGACTGAAATTACGAATAAACTTATAAACCCTTTTATGTTAGTACCCCATTTGTTCAAGTTAAGCCGGGTATATGTTTCCTTTTTAAGTGCTCTGCATATGCACGGTATCATTGAACAGATACCACAATCCATAACACTGGCTTCAATATTACACTCAAAAAAGATCAAAACGGCAATCGGTACCTTTGTGGTTCATCAAATATCCCCAAAGTTCTTTGCAGGTTTTGACTGGTACAAGGGGTCGGAAAGTTTTCTTATAGCAGAACCTGAAAAAGCACTGGCTGACTGTTTATATCTGTTTACAAGGAAAAAAAAGCAATACGGTTATTTCCCGGAACTTAATCTGCAAAAACCTTTTAGCGTGAAAAAGGTCAAGAAGTGGATAAAAGAAATACCGGATAGAAAAGCCAGTATCTCGGCGATGAAAAAGTTGTATGAGATACTTAAATGAAAATCACCCGCCTTGCCTTGAGTTAATCAAAACCGGAACTCAAAACATTCACACATTGCAATAAATCCACTTTTTTGTTATAATTTAGACGAATGGATAAAATTACAAAGTACTGGCTTGAACAGTCCATGTATGATTTAGAAACGGCTCAGGCAATGTTTAAAACAAAGCGTTATCTATATGTGATGTTTTTATGCCAACAGTCAATTGAAAAAATTTTAAAGGCAATAATTACAACAGTCAGCAATATTACTCCCCCGAGAATACATGATTTAATTAAATTGACAAAATCAGCCAATATTTACGAATTAATGGACAAAGAACAAATTGAATTATGTACAGAATTAACTCCTTTCTGTATAGAAGCCCGTTATCCTGAATATAGAGAAAAAATGTCAAAATTATCAACGAAAAAAAATGCTAATACTTACCTGGTCAGAACAAAAGGATTACACAGATGGCTAAAACACAAAATAAAATAAAAGAAATTATAAAAGAGTATATAGTTTTGTTATCCCAAGATATTGAAATAAGGAAAATTATCCTTTTTGGTTCATTTGCGAAGGGTAAACATTATAAAGATAGTGACATAGATTTAGCAATAATTTCGCCTGATTTCCGGGACAAAGACCATATAGAAAACATGAAATTTCTCATTTATAAAACAATCAATTTAGAGGGTCCTCCGATAGAACCCCTGCCTTACACACCTGAAGAATATAAGAAGTGTGATTCACGGAGTTTTCTTGCTGAAATTAAAAGAACAGGTAAAGTAATATTCTCACATTGAACATTATATTTTTTTGACTTTTCTAATATTTCCTTGCTGAATCTTGACGAATCCATCGCAAAACTCCTGAAAATCACCCGCCTTGCCCTGAGTTGATCAAAAAGTTAATCAAAAAGTGTTTACAAAACTTAAACAAAGTAGTATAATTATGTGCATGAATAAAGCCGATAAAAAACTTCCAAATGTAAAAGACATAGTAAAACAAGCATGCAATAACCATATTGTTATACCGGCTTTTAACATTGCATATATACCCATGGTCAAACCGGTAGTAGAGGCATTAAAGAGCAATGAAACATTCGGTTTAATAGAAGTAGCCAGGGCTGATGTAGAAAAATTCGGTGCAAAAGGCTACAAGGAAGTAATAGAAGAATATCATAAATATTTTGATTACAGATATATGCGGCTACATCTGGACCACACACCGGTAATAGACGAAGACGGTAAAAAGGTGGATTGGGAGTTTTTGATCAGACAGGCAATAGAATTAGGCTATGATTCCGTAATGATAGATGGTTCAAGGTTATCTTTTAAAGAAAACATAGAAATAACAAAAAAGGTCGTAGAACTTGCACATAAGAAGGAAATAGCAGTGGAGTCGGAACTTGGTGCTGTTTTTGGCCATGAAAAGGGCCCCTTACCGGATTACGAAGAATTATTTAAGTCAGGTAAAGGATTTACGAACCTTGAACAGGCAAAAGAATTTGTAGAACAAACAGGAGTAGATTGGTTATCGGTGGCAATAGGCAATATTCACGGCGCGTTGGGTAGTATTTCAAAAACCAAAGAAAAAATCAAAGCCAGACTGAATATAGAGCATTTACAGAAATTAAAAGAAGTTACAAAAATACCTCTTGTTTTACACGGCGGGTCGGGCATTCAGCAGTCATATGTCCTTGAAGCTGTAAAGAACGGGATAGCAAAAATCAATGTAGGTACTGAAATAAGACGGGCATACGAACAAATAATAATACAGAATCCCGAAGATATAACTCTTGCACAGGATAAAGTGAAAGAGACAATGAATCAGTTAATAAATGGCTATTACTTTATAAAAGGTTCAGCTAAAAAAATATTTACTTTTTTGTTTATGCTGGGGTCGGTATTATTTTCAGTAGGAGCCGGTGATTTAACGGCATGGCATCAGTCATCCGGCACTTTTCCGGTAACTTTCTGGTGGCCGCCTCCACCGCCGCTACATGCATCAACAACGCGGCACGCAGAAATAGCAGAATGCAATTTCACACTGTGGCTTGGCGGAAACGGTGTTGATACCTACGAAGAAAACATCTCAGTGCTTAACTTAGCCCAGACGAACGGGTTCAAATGTATTGTATTGGACTCAAGACTTACCGGTTCTGATTATACGTCTACTACGACAATCCAGCAAGTAGTTAACGATTACAAAGACCATCCCGCATTCTATGGTTACTATCTTACGGATGAACCCCATGTATCAAAGTTTCCATTATGGGCATATAAAGTGAAAAAACTGAAAGAGAGAGACCCCGAACATTTAGCATATATAAATTTATATCCTAACTATGCTGACCCGGCAACACAGCTGGGCACACCGGATTACGAGACCTATGTGTCATCGTTTATGGATAACGTGAAACCGGAAATGCTGTCCTATGACCACTACGGTTTCGCATATGGCTGGGGAGATGACAGTCATTTACAGAACATGGAAACCGTACGGAAATACGGATTGATTCATTCAGTGCCGTTCTGGTATATCGGCTATTCTATTGACTATATGCCGGATGGAAGCATCCCTCTTCCTAACGGGATGAATAAATATGTTATGGGTTACCAGGCTTATACTTCTCTTGTATATGGCGGTAAAAGTTATTCTCATTATGTTTACTGGCCATATCTGAATTGTGGAAATGCAATATTAGGGAACACAACGACTACCTATGCTACCTACGTCTATTATCTTGCCAAAGAAGTCAATAAGGAGATACAATTTCTCGGACAAATTTTAATAAATACGACTTCACAGGCAGTCTATCAGGTGGATGCAACCCCGCCTGCGGGAACCACGAAGTTTACGGATAACACCGACCCCGTAGTCAAGTATGTAACGCCGGACAGCAATATAGTTGCCGGGACATTCAAAGACGGTCAGGGCCGGGATTTAGCGATGTTTGTAAACAGAAATAATGCTGATGTTAATGTTACCATTAGACTGAAGGCTAACCAGTCAGTGGAAAAAATCAGCAAAGTTGACGGGACTATGGAGTACTGTTTCCACAACACTTTCCGATGAAGTATGGGGATGGACGCAGTTTAACCTTAGCATAAGTTCCGGGAGCGGTGAACTTATTCGCTGTAGCGACGAATTGTCAGAAACGTCAGCAACGTTTGAACCTAACACAGATAAAAGTATCAGTTTAGCTACCTCCGCAGGCAGAGTTAATGTGGAAATACCCGGTAAAACTTTTACGGAAACGGTTAATATAGAGCTATCTATCCCCGCTATGGCGGATATCCCTGCCGTACCGGCAGGGCAGGAGACAGAGTTAAAGGCAACTGATGTGGCAATAGAAATTAAATTATCAAAACCAATTCAGCCCCAAAGTCCTGTAACAATAACAATGTATTATATAAATCTTAGTCTGACAGGATTAAACGAGAACCATTTTACTATTGCGTATTATGATGAAAACCTGTCATCCTGGGTTCCAATACCCACGGAGGTATATACTTCACTTAAAAAACTTGTCGGCAAAACGATGCACCTGTCGAAATTTCAGATTATGCAGTCAAGCCCGGTTTCTGTTTTAAACGTAAAAGTCTATCCAAATCCGCTTAAATCCGGCACGGGAACTAAGTTTGACCGTGCAAAAGTTGCGTTTGAAGGATTGACCAAACAATATAGCTTAAAAATATTTAATGTGTCGGGAGAGCTTGTGTTTGAACATGAAGAAACTGATTCAAGCGGGATGTATGGATGGGACATTGTAAACTCCCAGGGCACAAAGGTAGCCAGCGGTGTTTATATTTATTTGATAACTAATGACAGAGGCGAAAAGAAAACCGGTAAATTAGCTATTATAAAGTGAAAATGTTAACTTCAAGGGAAAGATTATTAAAAACATTAGCAGGTAAAAAGGCAGACAGGGTGCCAATCTCTCTTTATGAATTTGACGGGATCTATCAGGGCTGGATTGAAAATTATCCTGAATACGTTGAAATTCTAAGATATGCTGAAGGGAAAACTGACAAAATGTATTTCTGGTGTCCCGCTGTTGAGAATTGTGAATTCTTCGGTGAAGTTGACAGAGAACAAGTCAGAATCAAAACATGGAAAGAAGGCGCATCCTCATATACAAAAAAGGAAATAGAAACTCCTCTTGGTATAATTTCAACTCTACTGCGGGAAGACGAAGGAATTCATACAACATGGACAATCGAACATTTTTGTAAAAATAAGGAAGATATAGAAAAACTGCTCGCCTTACGATATATACCCTGTCGTCCTGTAGTTGATTCCTTTTTTCAGTTAGATAAACAACTTGGGGACAAAGGCATTCCTATGGGAGACATTCCTGATGCATTATGTATGACAGCAGATGTTTTAGGATTTTCACAGTTTCTTATGGCTTATGTGGAAGAGAATGACCTCATTTTCAAATTAATGGATTTTTTTCAGGAAAGGATTTACAATTACTTAAAATACATCTTAGAAAAAAGTTGTGTTGGTTTATATCGTATAGTCGGTCCGGAGTATGCCACTCCGCCGTACCTCTCACCGCGGGAGTTTGATTTACTTATAAAACCCTACGATACGGAATTAATAAAATTGATGCACACTCACGGCGGGCTGGCAAGAATACACAGTCATGGAAAAATAAAAAAAGTATTGAACTCAATCAAAGAAATGGAAATCGATGCCATTGACCCGCTGGAACCGCCGCCGGACGGCGATATAGAATTAAAAGAGGTAAGAGAAATACTTGGAGAAAAAATAACGCTTATCGGTAATATCGAAGAAAGATTATTTGAAACAGGAAAAAAAGAAGATGTTGAAACAGCAGTAAAGAAAGCAATTAAAGAAGGAACAAGCGGGGAAGGCGGTTTTATTCTCTGTCCTACAGCAATGCCGCTTAATACACCGCTTGATAAAAAAATACAGGAAAATATTATACACTACATAGATTGTGGTTTAAAATATGGGGTTTTATAAGGAGTTATGAAACATTATGAATGAATTTAAAAATAGGTTTTCCAGACAGGTTCAGTACCATTTACGGTTTCAGGTTATTCCGGGTAAGAATGTAGAAAGAGATGCACATGTTCTGGCGAATTTCTGCAGGAAACACGGTGTGGAAGAAGTTGTTATGTTTTTTGCCGGTGAAGAATGGAACAACGGTCTTTTATCTGCTAAAGAGGAAAACATGTGGTTTAATACAGTAAAGAAAGTTAAATACATTTTAAATAAATCCGGTGTAAAAACATCTTTAAATCCGTGGATGACCGTCCTTCACTGTGACAGGGGACGCAGGTTTCCGAAAGATCGCAAATTCAAACCGATGGTATCGCCGGACGGTGAAGTTAGCAAGGCATGTGCTTCCTTTGCTGACCCAGAATGGCGTAAATACATCTGCAGAGTTTACGGCAGATTTGCTAAATTAGGATTTCGTGTTATCTGGGTAGAAGATGATTTCCGTTATCATAATCATGACCCGTTAACCTGGGGCGGCGGTTTTGAACCGGAAGTACTCAATCGTTTTGAACGTAAAATAGGACGCAGGATTACCCGGAAAGAAGTAGTTAAAAATATTCTTAAGCCCGGAGAACCTCACCCCTGGCGAGCTATGTGGATGGAAAACTGGAGAGAAATACAGATTGAAACAGCCGGTGATATAACCAAAGTTGTTGCCGGGGACGCACCCGATAAAACCAAAATCGGATTGATGAGTTCACTTCCTTCTACTCAAAGTGCAGAAGGGAGGGACTGGCAAAAACTTTTTGATGTATTAACTATAAACGGCCAGGTGGCTCATAGGCCGCATTTTGCAGGATACAGCGAATCTCTCGGGAAAGACAAAGTATATTCCGTTATGATGCTGGATATCCAGAAAAATTTCAGGCCTGATTACTGTGAGGTTGCACCCGAGGTAGAAAATTTTCCATATACTAATTGGGCGAAATCCGATAGTATGACGTGGACAGACATGGCGCTTTGTATGTTCTACGGTTCGGATGCATTGCTTTTAAACCTGTTCCCGTTTTCCGGAAATCCGGCAGGAGACGAACCTCAAATTGGTAAACTTCTTGATAAAAGCTGTCCTGGTTTGGAATGGATTTCCAAAAAATTCTCAAAGAATCTACAAACCTGCGGTGTAGGAATTCCCTGGCGTCAGGACGCTCAAGCATATGTCCGGACAACCAAAGGACAGTCAATGACGGAATTAAATGCGAGTTCACTTACACCCGGAGAATATCTCCTTCCTTACGGTATTCCCGTATCAGCAGATTGTCAGGAGGTAAATGCTGTTTTTGGCAGTTTAGCCTGGGCATTTGATAACGATGAAATATATAATATGCTTTCAAAAGGATTATTGCTCGATGGATTGAGTGCAGATATTCTGTGTCAGCGAGGATTCGGGCGATATATAGGTGTGAATTTTAAAAAATGGGTGAACAGAGAAGAAGGAAAATACTCTGTTGAGATAATTGTTTCAAATAAAACCGGCATTCGCAAAGGAGTCTATTTAAGCGCAAATCTTCTGGACCGCATGGGTAAGATAGAACCACGAAAAGGTGCAGATGAATGGACCACTATTATTACACCCGAGAGAGAACGCTTTGGTGCAGGTATGGTTGTTTATGAAAATGAACTGGGTGGCAGGGTAGTAACCCACCCGATGGAAAATCCGGCAGTTTTACCGCGAAGCTATCAGCGTCAAACCATTGTCCAAAAGGCTATTAATTTTCTTGCGGGCGGCAGGTTTAATTCTATTATGGTTACAGGTGGTGCAAATCTGATTCCTATTCATTTCAAGGGGGAAGACAAGCACTTTGTTGTGGTTTTTAACGGTTCGCCTGATTCTGCCAGACCGGTAATACAAATGCATAATCTAAAAATCAAAAATATTCAATCTACCCTTTTAGCCCCGCTGTCAAAACCCGCCAGAGCTAAAATGGGAGCGGAAGTCCCCTATCTCGGTTTCCTGGTTCTTGAGATATCGATAAAAACTTGATTTTTTTCCAGCAACACAACTTCACTCATAGCTTAAAAAAATTGTAAAACAACATATTTTGATATAATAAAAGGCGCTGTTGAAAACAAAAATGTTCAGCAGTTACTTAAAGGCCCGGTTGCCCATACTGGATTTAAAAGATTAACCTGAAATCCTAGTGCTTGACAGGCAGTTTACGATAATATATAATATGGTCAGTCAAATGACCAAAAACATTATATTTTGGTCAATGAATTGACCGGGAAGATAAATGGAAACAGATATTCTTGTCAGACAAAATCAATGGTGGAAAAATACCGATAGTATTGAAGAAGACTATCACCTGGGGCTTTATAAAGAGTCAAAAATAAAGTGGCAGCCGAAACTACAATACGAATTTGTGCTTGATAAAGACCTTATATATGTTCTGCGCGGCCCAAGGCAGGTTGGCAAGACAACTCTTCTTAAGTTAATCATCAAAGATTTATTATTAAAAGATAAAGTAGATCCCAGAACAGTATTTTACTTTGCCTGTGACCAGGGAGGAATTCAAAATGACCGGTCATTAAAAGACCTTCTTGAGACATATATTGACTGGACACGTGAGACTGTTAAAAAACAAAGGCTTTATATTTTTCTTGACGAAGTAACTTATACAAAGAAATGGAGTACAGGCGTGAAAGTTGTTGCAGATACCGGCAGACTGAAAAATGCAGTGGTTATTGCAACAGGTTCTCATGCTATTGACTTAAAACACGGTGCTGAACGAATGCCTGGCAGGAGAGGTGTCGGGATAGGTCTTGATAAAATTATGTTGCCAATGAATTTTAGAGAGTTTTTATTTACAGTTTTATCAGATTTATCTAAAAAAATACCTTTTGTTGATTGTTTAGAACCTCAAAAAGTTTATAAACAATGTCGTGAGCTGACACTACATCAAGAAGAAATCAATAATATGTTCATGAAATATCTGGTTTCTGGTGGATTCCCAAAGCCTGTTTCAAAGTTATTCTCTGAAAACAGGATTTCAAAGGATATTTATGAACTATACAGACATGCAATTGTAGGTGATTTAGTCAGAATGGGCAAACGGGAAGACTATTTCCGTCAGATTTCATCTGCAATACTTAATAAGATGACAAATCCATTTGATTGGCGAGATATTGTGAATGAAACCGAAGTGGGGTCACACAACACTGTGAGCGACTATATTTTTGATATTGAACAACTCTTTATCTGGAATGTTTTTTATCACATAAAAAGTATTGGTGGTAAAAAAATTGCTTTTAAGAAGCGTAAGAAAATTTATTTTAAAGACCCATTTATCTTTCATAATATTCGTGCTTGGTGTGAAAGAATGCCGGATGAATGGTCGGCTTCAAAAGAATATGTGGAAAATAAAGAAAAACTCGGACATCTTGTAGAATCAATAGTGGCAACTCACTTGAAATCACACTTTGAAGATGTTTTTTATTGGCGGAAAGACTCCGAAGATGAAATAGATTTTGCTGTATTGGGTCCGGAAAATAGATGGACATATATAGAGGCAAAATATCAGACAAACATTGTGGCTTCGGAGGCCAAACGTTTAAGAAAGGTTGGCGGAGGTATTATCCTTTCAAAGAATACTCTTGATATTTCTCCGGATAAAAAAATAGTAATTGTGCCAGTTCATCTTTTTCGAGACTGTAGCAAATTAGTCGGGTAAATACTTGCATTTTAATGACAATAGTGGTATAATATACTGTGTATTCAAAAAACACACAGGAGGTCAGCCACTACCATGCAAGAAAATGAGCAGGCACAAATTATTAAACCCGAAGATTTGCCACGTCCGATTCTGGAACATCGCTCCCGAAATTATAGAAGAAGAAAATGTCCTCTCTGTAATAAAGGATGTTATCGGGATAGTAAAGGAAGACGCCTTCTCCATGATCTGGGAGATACCAGAGATGGTCGACCACGTGATATAGAGATCATTTATTCTAAACATCGTTGTGAAAAAGATAAAATATATTTTAACGCTAACATGACAGACCTTGCTCCACCAGGCAGTTGCTATACTCACAAGGTAATATCAGTTGCCTTAAGATTGATATTTGAAGATGGTCTGCCTCTGCGTACTGCTTCATGGCATCTATGGCGAGACCATCTGGTGTATATTCCTTTTGCGACTGTACAGAACTGGGTAGAGGGAGCAGGAAAAAAAAAGCATAAGAACTCTTGAAGATGAATATTATGATTGGGCATTTAAAGATTTTTCTGGTTATCTGGCTGCTGATGAAATATATGATGGACCATTTTGTATTCTTTTTATGGTAGATAGTAAAAATCAACGAAGACTTGCTTATGAAGTTCTGGATCATGATCCTGAAAAGGAAGATGTGCATAAATTTTTTAAAAGGGCTGGTTTTATGATTTCTTCTCGTAATCTTTTCGTTCATGGCATTACTACTGATGGCTCTCCTCTTTATCCTGATGTGATACAAGAAACCTTCCCTGGCGTAGCTCATCAGGTATGTGAATTTCATATACTTAAAGAAATAACCAAAAATGTTCTTAAGGTAATAGCAAAGATTCGAAAAACCATGTATGCCAAAATTCCTAAACTTGGCCGTGGTCGTCCTTCCAGTAACGCGAAGAAACTGTTTTCTAGATCTAAAAAAATGCGAGACCGCATTACTGAACTCTTCATGAACCGGTACCTTTTTGTTCAACATGGGCTTAGCAAAACTGAACAGCATAAGATAAGCAAAATTTCCAATGGCTGTGCAGATCTTAAATCTCTTCGACAACTTATGGACAAGATTTACAGTCTTTTCGATCGTAGATGTCGTACAGATACTGCATTGGAAAAACTGGCCAAACTTCGTTCGAAACTCTCTCGTTTCAAGCACCTTGATAAAATTCTTTCTAAGATACACTCTCCAAATCTTGAGAAAGCACTTACTTTCCTTGATGATAAAATGTTGGAGGCAACATCTAATTCTGTAGAACGAGCTAATAGGCGCCATCGGAAAATGCAAAAGTCGATTTATCGTGTTAGAACACAAACTTCTGTTATTCATCGTATAGCCTCTGATATGTTACGAGATCGAGATATTGAACAACGACCAATAGTGTTAAATGCCTTGCATGAGGCAAGATGTTCAAATGGAGTAAATTATGCATTATATCCCGACTAATTTGCTACAGTCTCTCTTTTTCTTGCAATTATTTAATAATTTTTCTACCCAAAAACAGAAGGTATGTCTTTAATCTGTCTGTAAACTTCACGGGTAACTTTCCCCACGTCTCTGCTTAAGACGAAAGCGGTAACTTTAACCAGTCTCATCTGGTCAAGGCGGAGATAAATTAAGCCGCTCTTTGTGAATAATGGAATATTTGATACGTCTTCCCTTTTGACTGTACTGCTAAAATCACCATATCAATTTTTGCGGAAATGCTTCTTGATTCCGCTTCTTTAGGTACAATTACGCTCACCCCGGAAAATAATGCTTCTTTTTTATTGTCAACTGTAATTTCACCTTCTCCTTTAACAATATAAAAAAGAACATCATTGGTCATCTTGCAGGGCGGTATTATCTGACCCGCTTTAAGGCATACAACAGGTTACGACTTTCTTAAAAGTAAAATCGCATCCACAACTCCATCTTGTTTTCGTACTGTTTACTGCCAAGTTCAGAGTTTATGTTACCCATTAAAAATACCGGCCATATTATAAACTCAAGATTCGTTACTGGTTTATAACTTAGAGGAACGCCCGTAATGGAACTCCCGTCATTTGTGTTAATAATAGTATAGAGGGAAGGGGTGAAATATACCATGTTAAACGGTTCCGGCCAGGATATTTTTAAGTACAGGTAATCCCGCATTAAATTAGTGCCGCTGAAATTGCTTCTAACTATATTTGCCGCATTGAATGCGGCGACGGCATTACCTGAAGCAACAGCATTCACCAGGAAATTATTGTAATCCTCAAACTCTTTTGTTGTCAACCCGGCATCATTATGATAATATTCCAGTATAGTCGTAATATTCCATTCGTTTAGCCATCTTATACCGGAGAGATAAGAGATACCGTCAATATATTTTGTTTCAAGAGCATTATTGGAAATAAGATATTTCGGTTGATTGTTGAAAGTGCTTATCTCTCCATGCATTTCCAGATTCGGTAATATATTCCGGGAAAAATCAACCCCTGACTTTCCCGGGTTTATCTTACTGTAATATTGCATAAAGTCAACGTCCATATCCAAAAGCAGGAAATATAATTTACCTGCAATGTCGGTGTTTTCTATTTCAGATATTTTATTGTTAATCGTATCTGCCGAAGGTATAACAATCAAATTAAAGGACATGTTTTTAACCGCTTCTGTTTGATAACTTCTTGAGTATTCGTAATTAACCGAGAAAAGACCTGTCTGTGAAAGTTCGGGGTTTTCCGGGTCTTTAACAGGATTAACATACCCCACGGGATTGAAGGCATAACCCTTGCCCCAGTTGTACATTTTCTTACCCGCAAGCAAAAAGGAATTGGCTGATAGATTTACATCGCCGTACAGTTCATAAAGATTAAAATCTGTTTGGCTATCACTGTAATATTCCGAGTGTGTTTTTAAATGCACGCCGATATCTCCGGTCTGATAATCACCGTTCAAATAAAATTCCATACGATATGACGATAGAATATCTGAAAGTTGCTGTCCGTAATACTGCAAACCATACATTGGAGATTTTTTTCTACTTCTAAAAATTGAATATTTAATATCAAGATTACCGTTTAATTCCAGCATTTCCTTTTTTGATTCTGACGATGGTATTTCAAAAGAATAATCCGTCGCATAGGAAATACTACCCAGTAACAAAATAATAATTACAGACACTAACATTCTCATTTCCTCAATCCTTCAATTCTGGACATATAGTTCATTGAAAAAACTTCATCTTTAAATGTTCTTGGCCTGACCTGTGAAAACACCATTACTGACAGATAATCCTTGTAGAGCGGGCTGTAGGTCTCTATGACAGAAGGCCGGACGACGTCGTTACCAAAATCTTTTATTTCCTTGAATTCAAGCGTTTTTATAAGCATTCCGCTGGCAGAATAGCACTCAATTTTTATCAATATCTCATCTTTTGTCGCCCACATTTTTAACTTATCATAAGCAACGGTCTTATTCTTCGCCTTTAATTCAAGTAAATATCCCGTTTCATTTTTTTCTAATTTCACTACATTGTATTCCGCACTGTAATCAACCTGCATAATGTCAGCGTTGTTGAACACTCCGCCGGTAACAGATTGCAAACTGGTAATACGAATCGGTTTACCCACATTGGGTATGTAAAGCCACATATTTTCGCCCAATCTTAAAGTAGCCCTTCCTTTTTCACTGGCCGGAGAAAGAAAGAGCATTGCCATTTTATCTTTCCCTTTTTTTACCGTGTAAACCACAAATTCTTTTTTTCTTCCGTTTGGTTCTATATTTATAAGTTTTCTGTATGCTTCATAACTTTCAGGCATGAGTTTCTCATCAATTCTTTTCAGGAGTTCGTTGCCGTCCCGGGAAAACGCCGGTCCTGTAAGTAAAAAAAGTAATGTAAGGATTAAAAACAAATTAATGATTTTCATAAAATAATTTCCTCCGTTTAAATGTGTCTCAAGGCATCAACCGGTTCCATTTTAGATGCTTTAAGTGCCGGTTGCAAACTTGCCAGTGCAGAAATTACAACTACAATGATTAATGCAAATACAACTTCGGTCATTGGTATTTGGGGCGCGAGTGAAATTTCCATCATACCAAATGTGAAATTCAACTTTGCCTTACTAATAATCAATAAAATAACTATGCCTATAATGTTTCCTGCTATTGCACTGAAAAAACCGAGAGATAGTCCTTCGGTCAAAAAGAGAGCGAGGATTTTAGAAGGCGGCGTGCCTATGGAAGCAATTGTCCCTATTTCTCCGATTCTCTCATACACGGACATCATCATAACGTTGAGAATGCTGATTAAAACGATGGAAATAAGAACTATCCGCACTACCATAATTAACAGGGTTACTATTTTCGCTATGCTTGAAAACGGAGAGAGGTCCTCCCAGGTGTGAATTTCAAAAACGGGTTTACCTGTTTTTTCTCCCTGTATCTGCATCAACTCATTTTTCAAAATGATGTATGTTAATGTGAATGTATCCGTCTTTTCCCTGGGGACCCAGTATGTTTTCCGATATGCCGGATATTTTAAATGTCATCCCGTTAACCGAACCTTCTTTGTTGGTTGCAACCAGAACAATATCATCTCCTATTTTTAGATTCATTCCGTTTGCAATATTTAACGGAATAACAATTGTACCGGGACCTATGAAAGTATCGGGATTTGAGTTTCCTTCTTTTATCCTCTTTACAAGAGAAGTGCAGGTTTTGCTTTCTTTCTCAGGGTATACAGCCGTTAGTCTAATGTTTGTCGTCTGCACAAAATTACTTACCATCGCACCGAACCTGACTCGTTCCGAGTATGCTTTTACCTCAGGGTTATTAGCCAACAGTGTTTCTATTTTCTTCAGCTCTTTTTCGGGAATAGTTATATCAAGGGGTAAGTTGTCTATTGAACCGACATATCCTTTCTTATGTATCTGGATATCCCCAAGGTTGGAATCGGTAAGGATTCCTATTACTTCGCTTTTAAACGAGTTTCCTATACCGCCGAATATTATTACCAGGGCAACGCCTACGGCAATCAATGACGCTGTAAGAAATGTTCTTCGTGTATATCTTAACAAGTTTCGCCAGGCAATTTTTATTATACTTTTCATTTTAATTTGTCTCCCCGGTTTTTTTGTTTTCCTGCATTTTGGTGATCAAACCGTCTTCCATTGTATATACAACCTCTGCCTCGCCTACAATCTTTGAGTCATGAGTAGCAAAAATAAAAGTGGTTTCAAATTCTTTTTTCATATCATGCATCAGCCCTATTACTTTATAGGCAGTGTCATGGTCAAGATTTGCGGTAGGTTCGTCCGCCAGGACGAGTTTCGGTTCGGTTACAAGCGCCCGTGCTACTGCTACGCGTTGTTTCTGTCCGCCTGATAGCTGCGACGGGTATTTGTTCTTCTGTTCTGTCATCCCGACTTTTGCAAGTAAATTGTCAATCTTTTGTCTTCTTACTTCGGAAGGGATATTCTGAACCATTATTAAAGGGTATTCTATATTCTCATAAACCGTCAGGACAGGAATCAGATTAAAATTCTGAAATATAAACCCGATGTTGTTTCCCCTGAATTTTGCCGATGTTTTTCTATCCATTCTATTAATTTCTACATTAGTTATAAACACTTTCCCTTCCGTCGGTTTATCAAGACAGCCGATTAAATTCAGCAATGTCGTTTTACCGCTCCCGGACGGACCTACAAAGGAAATGAATCTCCCTATGTCAATTGAAAGGTCTATCCCTTTTAATGCCGGGACTTTAACTTCTCCAATAACATAGTCCTTTTTTACATTTTCAAGATGAACAAGTTCCATTGTTTATTCTCCTTTTTTAATTTTTTCATACCCGGATAAAAATTTATTTAAATTGTTCCTTTTCGCAAGAATACTTTTAGCCCACACGTCCAGTTGATTTGACAAACCCTTCTTTTTCCAATTTTCTTAATATCCTATACACTACACCCGCATCCGGCTTCGTTTCAAGAAAATTACCATTTTTTAAATTATCCATCAGTTCATAACCATAACTAAAGTAACATATACCAGCATTTTTTTCGTTCCCATAATACTGCGCAACATTTCGG
>MNXB01000040.1 GCA_001871125.1 Elusimicrobia bacterium CG1_02_37_114 | reverse complement strand
ATCAATAGTTGTCTTTTTAAAAATTCCGGAATTAAAAAGCGAGTTCTTTTTAATTGATTCTATCAACAGGTTTATTGTCCCATTCATAGGACTTTTTGGTTTTCTGATTGTTCTTTATTCACTGAAGTTTATGTCAAATCTGAATATTTTACCTGCCCGCCTGAATGATTATTATACATATATTCTCTGGACATTAGGAGCTGCTTTCGGTGCGGTCCTCTCAAATAACCTGATACTATTACTTGTCTTCTGGGGCTTTTTGGGAATGACACTGTACCTGCTGATACAGATTAGCACAGGCAGTGAAGATAAATTAGATAATCCTGCGGATATTCCTGGTTCAGCTAAAAAGACATTTATCATTATCGGCGGTTCTGATTGTTTTATGATATTAGGTATTGCAATTATCTGGAGTTTAACAGGGACATTCCAGATGGATAAAATAAACATAAATCTAATGATGGCAGGTAAATTACCTGCGATTGCATTCCTGTGCCTCGTTATAGCCTCTTTTGCCAAAGCAGGTGCTATGCCTTTCCATACCTGGATACCGGATATATCAGTCACCGCCCCTGTTCCCGTAACAGCATATCTTCCCGCATCATTAGATAAACTACTCGGTATTTATTTACTTGCACGGGTCTTTATGAATATGTTTACTTTGAATTCTCAATTATCTATACTTATAATGGTTCTTGGTTCCATAACAATTATTGCAGCAGTATTTATGGCTATGATTCAGCACGACTTAAAGAAACTTTTATCCTACCATGCTGTCAGCCAGGTTGGGTATATGGTTTTGGGAATAGGGACAGGAAATCCAATCGGCATAGCGGGCGGTGTTTTTCATATGTTAAACCATGCAATATATAAGTCCTGTCTGTTTCTATGCGGTGGTTCGGTTGAACACAAAACCGGCACTTCTGATCTGGATAAATTGGGTGGGTTAGCGAAAGTTATGCCTATTACCTTTATTACATTTTTAATTGCTGCGTTTTCTATTTCAGGTGTCCCGCCGTTCAACGGATTTGTTTCTAAATGGATGGTTTACCAGGGAATAATACAGAGGGCATCTGTCCCCGGGCCGTTTTCGGTTATAAAGTGGCTGTTTTTAATATCAGCAATGTTTGGCTCGGCACTGACACTGGCAAGTTTTATGAAATTAATACATGCGGTATTTCTTGGAACAGGTCTGATAAATCAGACCGCTACAAAAGGAAATGTAGCGTCCCAATTCATTGGGACGAGTAGAGATGTCCACTGGACAATGCAGATACCACAAATAGTCCTGGCTCTCCTGTGTATTATTTTTGGTATTTTCGCATTCCAGATACCATTAAAATACTTTATACCTGTCCCGGCATATTTCTCAGGTATATGGCAGCCGGGTCTTGCAACCACACTGATTGTCGTTGGACTTATAGCGGGGCTTATCATATATCGTATATCCGGTTCTAAACATCGTGAGACAGATACTTTTATCGGAGGAGAACCATTGCCCGAAGAAGTTCGTGTGACAGGCACGGATTTTTATCAGACAATAAAAGATATGGGGTTTTTCAAAAGCATGTATATTCTCGCAGAAAATAAATTTTTTGACATATACAACTGGGGGAAAAACATAGTCCTCTCATGTTCAACAATTTTATCAGCCATGCATACTGGCAGATTGCCCACATACTTATTCTGGTGTTTAATAGGAGTGGCTATTTTACTTTTTATGTTTATAAAAGGCTGAAGCCTTAATTCCAAATAAGAGTTTCTGGAGTTAACCCATGTTTATAAAAGGCTGAAGCCTTAATTCCAAATAAGAGTTTCTGGAGTTAACCCTTCAGGGTTTTACAAAAGGTTAAGTTATGATTCAAGTTCAAGTTTTATTAATTTTTATGATTATTGGTGCTGTAATTGCAGTTGAGTTAAAAGATTTGCTCGGTGCAATTGTGGCTGTGGGTGCTGTAGGACTTGGTCTGGCAGCGGCATTCCTATTCCTCCAGGCACCTGACCTGTCAATCGTTCAGATTGTAGTTGAAATTCTTGCCCTGATAATTTTAATTCGTGCTGTCGGACTGACAGAAAAAAGTTCTGTCAGAAAAAGTAACTGGGTTTCACCGGCACTGGCTTTAATGTTTATTGCAGTGCTGCTTGTATTTGCATATAAAGCATTGCTGGACATTCCGGGTTTTGGCAGTCCGATATTAAAAGTTTCACAGAGATACTTATTTCAGGGTTTAAAAGAAACAGGCGCTGCAAATTTAGTCTCAGCAATTATACTGGATTACCGTGCATTAGATACTTTAGGTGAGGCAACAATATTGTTTACTGCAGTAATAGGTGTCCTGGCAGTAATAAGAAAAATAGGCAGGAAAAAATGACCAAGCCGGAAAAAGGTATGACTCTTATTGTCAAAACAATAACCCGCTATACAGTGGGACTAATTCTCCTGTTTGGAATATACATTGTGCTTCACGGACACTTAACACCGGGCGGTGGGTTTGCAGGCGGCGTTATTATTGCATTGTCTTTTATTCACCTGATGCTTGCTTTTGGTAAGGAGACCGCACTTAAGAAAATGTCGGAAAAAATGAGCGGTGTCCTTGAAAGTCTTGGCGCCATTATGTTTGGAACGATTGGAGTGCTGGGTCTAATTTTAGGCGGCTATTTATTTCTCAATTTCATAACAAAACAGAACCCCAACCCGAGCAGCTTTTTTAAACTATTTAGTTCTGGTATCATTCCTCTGTGTAATATTGCAATCTGTTTAAAAGTGGGGGCTGGCTTGTTTGGTATTTTTATTGCACTGGTATTTTTCAAACTTACGGAGCGTAAAGACAATGACTGAGTATTTTCTCTGCTGGATATTATTCTGTGTCGGACTTTACTGTGTTCTTACGAAAAGAAATCTTATTAAAATAATAATTGGCCTGGGTATAATGGAATATGCAGTAAACCTGTTTTTCATATTACTCGGATACAAAAAAGACGGGGTTTTTCCAATATTATCAAAAACTTTAGAGACAAAACCTGAAATGATGGTTGACCCGCTACCCCAGGCGCTCATTCTTACATCAATTGTAATAGGACTCGCAACGACTTGTCTTCTGGTATCTCTTGCGATGCACATATATGAAAAATACGGCACTTATGATGTCAGGGAATTAAGAAAACTCAAAGGATAAAAAAACGTCCCGATGAATCGGGACGCTACTGTAGCGTCCAGTTTTAACTGGACGATCTTGCAAAGGATAAATATGATAGCACTTTTTGTGGTCTTACCACTGTTAACAGCATTTATAAATTCATTAGTCGGAAAATTCAGCGAATGGTTATGCGATGTGCTTTCTATTCTCAGTACATTTATTCTTGTCGTCCTATCCTTTATGTCATTCAACTTGCTCAGGTCCGGAGGGTATAAACCGATAGTTCATACTATGGGCAACTGGCTCCCGCCTTTTGGTATATGTTTTGTTCTTGACGGATTATCCGCATTGGTTCTTATTGTACTGAACATAATTGCATTTATCGCAATTATATTCTCAATCTCTTATATGGAGAAATACACTGATAAATGGAAATATTACACTCTGTTTATGCTTATGCTTGCAGGTATGAATGGTGTTGTCATAACCGGAGATTTATTTAATTTATTCGTATGGTTAGAAATGGCAGCTATTGCTTCTATTGCGCTTGTTGCCTTCGGTGCCGAACATGAAGAACTTGAAGCATCATTTAAGTACGCTGTGATGAGCAGTGTTGCATCGCTGTTTGTCCTTATTGGAATTGCCTTGTTATACTCATACACTTCCACGTTGAACATGGCAGATATTGCACAGATACTGTCGACTATACCCAGAAAGTCCAGTGTTGTTAATTTTGTCACTGTCCTGTTTATATTCGGGTTTGGTTTGAAAAGTGCGCTCGTACCGTTTCATTCCTGGCTGCCGGACGCACACCCTTCTGCACCAGCACCGATTTCTGCAATGCTTTCAGGTGTACTGATTAAAAGTTTAGGAGTGTATGCACTAATACGAATTTTATTTAATGTAATAGGAATATGAATGCCCACCCCGAATGTCCGAATTCGGACAAAACATCGGGGTATCCAAAAGGCGGATAAATGATATTACAACTGTTATGTATTTTGGGTGTTGTTTCAATGATTATTGGTGTCCTGCTGGCATTATACCAGTGGGACTACAAACGACTGCTCGCCTATCATTCAATAAGCCAGGTAGGCTATATTATTCTTGGTATAGGTTTGGGAACACCGTTAGGCATACTCGGTGGATTATTTCATTTAATCAATCACAGTATTTTTAAATCGCTATTATTTTTAACCTCGGGTGCTGTTGAATATGCTACAGGCACAAGAGATTTAAGGCAGATGGGTGGTCTGAAAAATAAAATGCCCACCACTGCAACAACTTCACTTATCGCATCTATGTCAATTGCAGGTGTCCCGCCTTTAAACGGGTTCTGGTCAAAACTTATCATAATCCTTGCCTGTATTCAAACAGGCAGATACTGGTTGGGTTTCATCGCTGTTATTGGAAGTCTATTAACCCTGGCAAGTTTTCTCAAGGTCCAAAAATATGCTTTCTTTGGCCCTTTGAATCCAAAACTTGAACATGTCAAAGAAGTGCCTTTTTCAATGAGAATATCAATGATTATACTGGCAATCTTTTGTATACTTATGGGATTGCTTTTACTGCCGCAAATTAAAACTATAGTCTTTGACCCTGCAGTTAAAGTATTAATGGACGGTATTGATTACGGTCGGATAGTCTTTGAAAGTGTTCCAAAATGAAAAGCAGAATTCTATCATTTATATTGTCTCTTATAGCATGGTTAATCCTGACCTGGTCGGTTGACTGGCAGCATTTGCTAATTGGACTGTTGGCAAGTATATTCGTCAGCTGGGCGGTCGGTGATTTGTTTACAGAAAACCCGTGGAAGTTCAAGGACCCCAAAAGATACCTGTGGGCAGTATATTATATAATTATTTTAATCTGGGAAATGATAAAAGCAAACTTAGATGTAGCCTATAGGGTAGTTCATCCTGGCATACCTATCAAGCCTGGAATTGTCAAAGTCAGGACAAAACTTAAGAGTGATGCAGCACTGACTTATTTAGCCAATTCCATTACTCTTACACCCGGAACTTTTACAATAGACATTGATAAAGAGAATGGCTTTCTATATATACACTGGATAAATGTTGTTTCAGAAGACATTGATAAGGCAACAGAAGTTATTGTGCAAAAGTTTGAAAGGATACTTGAAAAAATATTTGAGTAAAATCCCCCTGTATCCCCCTTTAAAAAAGGGGGAATAAAAAGGGGATTAAATAGGTGCGGAATGAGAACATTGCGCTGGATTATAGGTTTGATTTTGTTTGTAGGATTATTGATACTCAATCTGACTGTGGAAATGTCAACACTGCTCAGGGTTCTTAATCCACTGATAATTTCCTGTTTTCTCTGCCTGTGGCGGATAGGTATAGGTCCAACTCCTGCTGACAGGGTGGTCGGGATTGACATTTTAGGTATTCTTATAATAGGTTTCTGCGGTATCTTTGCTGTATTTACAAAGTATGACTTCTTCATTGATATCGCAATAGCCTGGGCTTTGCAATCATTTATATCTACCATTGCACTGGCAAAATTCTTAGAAGGACGGGCGTTTGATGAGTGAAACTATCGGGTTAGTATTCATTATTACTGGATTAGCATTTGACTTTTTAGGTTGCCTTGGTTTGGTCCGGCTGCCGGATTTGTATAACCGGCTCCAGGCATCTACAAAATGTGTTACTTTCGGTACCTGTGGTATTATGGTAGGTATTTTTATAATGAATGGATTTACGGGTATGGGCATTAAAGCATTATTATGTGCAGTATTTCTGTTATTAACCGCTCCTGTCTCTGCCCATGCCATTGCAAGAGCAGCACATATAGCAGGATTCAAACTCTGGGAAAAATCAGTCTGCGATAAATACCAAGAGGATAAAGGAAAAGGATAAAAATCCCCGTACCCCCTTTGATAAAGGGGGATTGAGGGGGATTAAAAAATTCAAATGAAATACCCGAAACTACGAGAACTAAAAGAAGCAGTAATAGCATTAATCAAGGGACCCTATACTACAAAATTTCCTTTCAAACCCCACACACCTTTTCCAAAATTCAGAGGTAAACCCACACCTGACGAAAAAGAATGTATAGGCTGCGGTGCCTGCGCTGAAGTATGTCCCGCAAGAGCAATTGAAGTCAAAGATACAGTAGCAGATGGCAGAGCAACACGTTCTCTAATCTGGCACTATGACCTCTGCATATACTGCGCACAGTGCGAACGGTTATGCACCACAGAAAAAGGCGTCAAATTAACAAACGAATATGACCTCGTTACATTTGACAGGAAAACCTCTTTCTCGGAAATTACCAAAGAACTTGTTTTATGCGAAAACTGCGGTGAAATAATAGCTCCCAAAGACCAGATTCTCTGGGTTGCAAAGAAATTAGGCCCTATGACATATGGTAACCTATTAGTGTTCGGTACTTTACAGAAACACCTCCATGTAAGCACGGAATATACCCAGCCAGAAACCGACCTTCCTGCAAAAAGGTCTGATATGTTCAGACTGTCCTGCCCCAAATGTCGTCACCAAATCTTTGAATAAATGGGGTCAGACCTTGAAATGTGAATTAATTGACAAAGGCTTAAAAAATAACTAATATATATTATGGCTAGACCTTATAGATTTCAAGGAGAACATTGTTTCTATCACATTACAAGTAGAGGAAATGATAGAAAGAAAATATATGAAAATAATTCTGATTACAGAAAATTTCTGGATTACATATTGAAAGCAAAGGAAAAATATAAATTCTATCTTTATGCATATGTACTAATGCCAAACCATTACCATCTTTTACTTGAAACCATTCAACCAAACATTTCCAGAATAATGCAATATATCAATACTTCTTACACAATATACTATAATATAAAGAACAAGAAATACGGACATTTATTTCAAGGTAGATATAAGTCTATTTTAATAGATAAAGATAATTATTTTTTAGAATTAACACGATATATTCACTTAAATCCTGTTCGTGCCAATATAGAAAAACAACCTGAAAAATATAAATGGTCAAGCTACAAGGGTTACCTAGCGAAAAATGGGGATGGATATATAGACAAGGAACAATTAGAAAAGAATCA
>MNXB01000118.1 GCA_001871125.1 Elusimicrobia bacterium CG1_02_37_114 | reverse complement strand
AGTTGAAGCGGGGGAATCCGCTCCCGAACCGCTGTCGGACAAAGTCCTTGAGTCTATCAAGCAAAACAAGGTGGCGTTAAAAGGTCCCATAACTACACCTATAGGCAAAGGCTATCGTTCAATAAACGTTGCTTTAAGACAACTGCTTGATTTATACGCTTGCGTCCGACCCTGCAAAATTTATAAAGGCGTAAAAACAAGATATGAAAACGTAGATATAGTTATTGTCCGGGAAAACACCGAAGACCTTTATGCCGGGGTTGAATTCGCTCTGGGTTCCGATGAAATGAAAGAAATTATGAAACTGAGCAAAGGTAAAATCAAAAACGAAAGTGCCATTTCAATAAAACCTATTTCAAAGGAAGCATCAGAGCGAATTATAAAATTTGCTTTTGAGTATAGTATTAAACACAATAGAAAAAAAGTGACAGCCATAACAAAAGCAAACATAATGAAATATACCGATGGTCTGTTTTTTGATTGCGGCAGAAAAGTAGCAAAAGATTATCCGCAGATACAATATGAAGAAAAACTTGTAGATAATATGGCTATGCAGTTAGTCCAGAAACCTGAATTATACGATGTCCTGGCTCTGCCCAACCTCTACGGAGATATAATTTCTGACCTGTGTGCGGGACTTGTCGGCGGGCTCGGCGTTGCTCCCGGGATAAATTACGGAGACAAAATAGCTTTGTTTGAAGCAGTACACGGTTCAGCTCCGAAATACAAAGGTATGAATAAAGTCAACCCGACCGCGATGTTGCTGTCAGCAGAACTTATGCTGGAACACATTGGTGAAACCAAAAAAGCAGAAATGCTTGAGAAAGCCATTGCAGAAGTTATTGCGGAAGGAAAATCTGTGACTTATGACTTAGGCGGTAAAGCCACCACCACCGAAATGGGCACCGCCATTATAGAAAAAATAGGGACACATCCCATTTGATTTATAAATTTCGCAGAAAGAAAGATTGAAGAAAGATATGATTGGCGAATATCTATCTAACAAAAATTTGACAAATGACTACAAAATGTATACAATAGACTACAAAATGTATACGGAGGTAGATTGTGCTGTATAAACTTTTCTCTTCAAAAGCACGGGTTGAGATTTTAAAATTATTTTTATTTAATCCTAAAGATAATTTCTATCAAAGACAAATCTCCACACTTACAAATCAGCCAATAAGAGGTGTTCAAAGAGAGGTGGGGAAACTTCAGGATATCGGACTCATTGAAAAATCTATTCAAGGAAACCGTATCTACTACAGAGTAAATGATAAATGTCCCATATTTAATGAGTTAAAGATGATTTTATTTAAGAGTGTAGGAATTGCTGAAATTCTCAGGGAATATTTTAAAAATAAAAGTGGTATTGATAATGCTTTTATTTATGGCTCATATGCAAAAGGTGAAGAGAACCTGTCAAGTGATATTGATCTTATGATTATTGGGGATATTTCTTCAAAAGAACTCTCAAACATTCTTTCTAAACCTAAAAGAGAATTAGGACGAGAAATAAATTATGCGATATTCCCTGTACAGGAATTTGTGAAAAAGGTAAAGAAGAAAGACCATTTTTTGAATTCAGTCTTAAGGCATAAGAAAATATTTATTGTTGGGACCAAAGATGAGCTTAAAGCGATTATTAAATCAAGGTAAATTAAGAAATCACAAAACATCTAAAGAAGAAATTATCAATTTATTAAAGATTACAGAGAGAGATATAAGTGATGCAAAAGTCGAAGGGATCTCCTCGGATAGAAAATTTGCTATTGCTTATAATGCTATTTTACAGTTAGCCACAATTCCTCTCTACTGCAAAGGATATGAAACACAAGGGATAGGACATCATTTTACAGTATTTCAAGCAATGAAAGAAATAATGGGCAGAGACCATTATGATTTAGCTGACTATTTTGATTCTTGCAGAGCAAAAAGGAATATAACTGATTATATGCATACAGGTGAAATTTCAGATAAAGAAGCAAAGGAATTAATTAAAGAAGCAGAGAGGTTTTTTAAAATAGTTGTTAACTGGTTTGAAATACATTATCCAAATCTACTAGGAGATAAGGGTTTTTAAACTGTAAAGTCAAGACCTGACCCCATCGACACATCGACACCATTAGGGCTTTTTATCAACGAAGACGGTGTGCCAGAGTTCAAGGACCAGCAGTGCCCAGAGACGGTAGCCGTGGTCACGGTAACCTTCCGTGTGTTCCTTCAGCAGTTGTTCCAGAGATTCTCTTTTGAAATATCCGCGGTTTATGGCTTTATTTGAAAGCAGGGTTTCTCTTATATAATCCTTCAGTTCATACCTGAACCACTTACCTATGGGGATACCAAACCCCATTTTTCCTCTATGAAGTATTTCCTTCGGTATTAAGTCCCTGAACGTGTGTTTTAGAATATGTTTTGTACTAAAATTGAGACCTTTTAATTTCCAGTTAGTAGGCAGTGAGGCAGTGAATTCCATAAGTTTCTGGTCCAGGAAAGGCGACCTTGTTTCTAAAGAGTTTGCCATTGAGGCGATATCCATTTTGACTAACAGGCATTCGGGCAGGTAAGCCATTATATCGGTATAATAAGTCCTGTCCATAGTATTTTTTGCCGGTGCGTTTTCAAATATACCGGATAAGTAATCATAAGCATCCGTATCCCCGAGTTTTTTTATCATATCGTTGCTGTATATGAAGTATTTTAGTTCGTTGTTAAAATAGCAGTGCCATAAAATATTTCTTCTTGCCGGGTTTTCGGATAGTGCAGAAAATAATCTGTACATATACCTAAAGATTGTTTTCGGCTTGGTAGTTTCAATATGAGGTATAAGCGAGGCTAATTTATTTGTTGCATTTTTGCCTATTAATTGGAATGGGAAAGAAAAATACTGGGACCCTTTCATAGCCCTGTATCTCAGGTAACCGGCAAAGTTTTCGTCACCGCCGTCACCGTTCAATGCCACTGTAACGTGCTGTCTTGTAATATTAGAGACGTAGTAACTCGGTAATGCCGAGGAATCGGCAAATGGCTGGTCATAATGCCAGATTATTTTAGGTAAAATATCTATGAATTTCGGTTCTACGATGAACTCGTTGTGGTCTGTCCGAAAATGTTTAGCAACAATACTTGCATATTTCAACTCTGAAAAAGTCTCTTCCTTGAATCCTATGGAGAAAGTTTTTACCGGTTTTGAAGATAATTGGCTCATCAACCCGACTATTATGGTTGAATCATGCCCTCCTGACAGAAATGCCCCAAGGGGTACGTCTGATATCATACGGATTTTCGTTGCCTCGGTAAGTATCTGTTTTATTTGTTCAGACGCTTCTTCAAAACTCAGATTTGTTTTTTGGGTAAAATCCAGGTTCCAGTATTTCTTTATTTCTATATTGCCGGTATTATTACAGGTAAGAGTAGAAGCCGGCAACAGGCGGTTTATGCCTTTCCATATAGTTTTCGGTGAGGGTATGTACTGGTATGTGAGATAAAGGTTTATTGAGCCTAAATCAATTTCGGGAGTGTATCCTAAATATTCCAGGATGGGTTTTATTTCCGAACCGAATATCAGGGAACCGTTGATGACCGTATAATACAGCGGTTTTTTGCCGATACGGTCTCTTGCAATAAAGAGTTTCTTATTTTTTTCATCCCATACGGCAAAAGCATACATACCACGCAGGTGGTCGACACACCTTTCCCCGTATTCTTCATACAGGTGGACTATGGTTTCAGTGTCAGTTTTAGTATAAAATTTATGTCCTCTGTTTTCCAGTTCCTTCCGCAAATCCTGAAAATTATATATTTCACCGTTGTCTATAACCCAGATAGATTTATCTTCATTGTGGATGGGCTGGCTTCCGGTTGACAAGTCAATAATGGATAATCTTCTTATTCCCAGTCCTATTTGCCCGGAAGTATAATATCCTTCCTCGTCCGGACCACGGTGTTTGAGTGTGTCGCACATCCGTTTCAGGACTGCAGGGTCTAAAGGTTTGTTGTTTTTGAAATTAAAAACTCCACATATTCCACACATTAGTTATTCCCATTCTATGGTAGCGGGAGGTTTTGAACTTATATCATAGACCACCCTGTTAACGTTCTTGACTTCATTGATTATACGGTTTGAAATTTTGCCCAGTAATTCATACGGCAGGTTAACCCAGTCAGCGGTCATACCGTCATTACTGTGGACAGCCCTTATGGCAATAGCATTTTCATAAGTGCGTTCGTCACCCATCACACCCACGCTTTTTATCGGGAGCAGGACAGCGAAAGTCTGCCAGATTTTCTCATACAATTTTGCTTTTTTTATTTCATCAACTACAATATAATCTGCTTCCTTCAATATTCTGAGCCTTTCAGTAGTAACTTCACCGAGGATTCTTACTGCAAGCCCGGGCCCGGGGAACGGCTGTCGCCAGATAATATCGTTGGGTAGCCCCAGTTCTTTTCCAACCATCCTTACTTCATCCTTAAATAATTCCCTGAAAGGTTCTATCAGTTCAAGATTCATTTTCTTAGGCAAACCACCGACGTTGTGGTGCGTTTTTATGGTGGCAGACGGTGCACCTTTGACTGACCTGCTTTCAATGACATCAGGATACAGTGTTCCCTGTGAAAGGAATTTTATTTTACCGAGTTCTTTTGTGGTTTCTTCAAAAACATGTATGAATTCATTTCCGATAATTTTTCTCTTCCGTTCAGGGTCGGTTATTTTTTTCAATCTTTTCAGGAAATGTTCCGTTGCATCCACGTATTTCAGGTTAATTTTATAATTTTTTTTGAATCTTTCAATTACTATGTTCGCTTCATTTTTTCGTAACAAGCCGTTATTTACGAAAACGCAGATTGAGTTGTTCCCGATAGCTTTATTCAAAAGGACAGCCAGGACCGATGAATCTACCCCGCCGCTTAAAGCACATATGAGTTTTTCATTTCCTACTCTGTCCCGTATATCCTCAATTGTACTGGCAATAAAAGATTTCATTGTCCAACTGCCCGAACAGCCCGATATTTTAAAGAGAAAGTTTTTCAGGATTTCTGTCCCTTTAGGTGTATGTACCACTTCAGGATGGAATTGTGTGGCATATATTTTTTTCTGTTTATTTCTTATAGCGGCAATAGGCGAGTTGTCAGTATGCCCGATAATTTCAAAGCCCGGCGGTAATCCGGTGATTTTATCTCCATGACTCATCCATACAGTTAATTTTTCAGGTAGATTTAAAAACAAATCATCGCTTTTATCAATATTCAGAACAGCTTTTCCGTATTCTTTTTCTGATGAATGAAAGACTTTTCCTTGTAATAATTTCCCTATCAGCTGCATCCCGTAGCAAATACCAAGGACAGGTATGCCTAAATCAAAAATTTTTCTGTCACAAACCGGACTGTTTTTTGAAGTTACGCTTGCAGGGCCACCGGAGAGGATAATTGCTTTTGGATCTTTCTCATTTAGTTTTTTCGCTGATATGTTGTGCGGAAGTATTTCCGAATATACCTTGCATTCCCGGACACGCCGGGCGATAAGTTGCGTATATTGTGAGCCAAAATCAAGAATTGCTACCAGTTCCTGTTTCACTTAAAAATCCTCCCGTTTTATCTAAGATTCAAAGAGAGATTTGCTGGAAAAATTGGGTTCACTTGTGAGGTTGACTCCTAATTTCCTTAATCCTGCCTCATCACCGGGTGTCGGTATGTGCGTCATATGGACTTCACAGCCCCGGAGGTCTTTTAATTTTTCTATAGCCATCTGTGCAGCAGGATTCGTAGAAGAGTTTATACTTAAAGCAATCAATGCTTCCTCCAAATCCAGATTCACTGTTTTTGAAGTTAATATTTTTTCCTTGAGCTGTCTTATGGATTCTATTATATTAGGAGATAACAGGTGCATATTGTCAGGTATGCCTGCCAGTTTTTTTATAACATTTATAATAAGGCTTGACGATGCGTGCATGAGGGGGGAATTTGTCCCCGGGACAATGGTGCCGTCTTTTAGTTCTATAGCTGCTCCGCAATAAATTCCTTCATTGCCTTTCTTCTTCTGTTTTGCTTCCACAGCGGACTGTCTTGCCGGTTCAACAACCTTCCTGTCCTCGGGTTTAATGTTGAGCTCCTTCATAAGGAATTCTATTCTTTCAACCGTGTCTTTGCCGCAGAAACCCATTGCATACTCGCAGGAATACCTGAAGTATCTCCTGATAACTTCCTGTTTTGATGCTTCTTTTACCGCTTCGTCATCAGTTATTCCAAACCCGGCCCGATTTACTCCCATATCCGTGGGCGACTTATAAATTGGTTCGGTACCGGTTATTTTTTCCAGCATACTCCTCAGCACAGGGAATACCTCTACATCACGGTTGTAGTTAACCGTTGTTTTGTTATATGCTTCCAGATGGAACGGGTCAATGACATTAAAATCTTTAATATCTGCAGTGGCTGCTTCATATGCTACATTCACCGGATGGTTTAAAGGTAAATTCCATATCGGAAACGTTTCAAACTTGGCATAGCCGGGTTTTATACCCTTCCTGTATTCATGATATAACTGGGAAAGACAGGTAGCCAACTTACCGCTGCCGGGACCGGGTCCTGTTACTACGACCAAAGGTTTCTTTGTTTCAATATAAGCATTTGCTCCGTAACCTTCATCACTTACAATTGTATCGATATCCGTCGGATAACCTTTTGTAAAATAGTGGGTATAAACTTTTATGTTCCTGCGTTCCAGCTTATTTTTAAATATTTTTGCTGCAGGCTGATTTTCAAAACGGGTTATAACTACTGCCAGTACTTCAATATCACGGTCCCTCAAATCGTCAATCAGTTTAAGTGCATCAACATCGTAGGTGATTCCAAAATCCGCCCTTACTTTTTTTCTTTCTATATCACCCGCACAGATACACAGGATTATATCGGCTTTATCTTTTAATTTTTGCAGGAGCCGCATTTTTACATTGGGGTCAAAACCGGGGAGGACTCTTGAAGCATGATAGTCAAATATAATTTTTCCTCCAAATTCCAGGTATAACTTATTATTAAACATCCCGACTCTCTGGAGGATAGATGAAGTTTGTTCTTCAAGATAACGTTCGTTATCAAACCCAATTTTATTTATCATAAATGTTTTTTATGTCTTTATGGTATTCCTGCAGGGATTTTATGTTCATTTTTGGTTTTTTAATCAGATTCTCAATCCCGTTGACAGATGCCTGTGCACCGGATATGGTGGTTATCAGCGGCACACTGTAAAGTATTGCATGAGACCTGATTTTTACCTCATCCGCTTTAGTTATCTTGCCTGACGGAGTATTTATTATGAGGTCCACCTTACTGTCTTTAATAAAATCAATTATGTTTGGTCTGCCCTCGTGAAGTTTGGGCAAAACCTGCACCTCTATGTCATTTTTCATAAGAGCGTCCGCAGTTCCGGAAGTTGCCGTAATCTTGAAACCCAAGTCAGCAAGTTTTTTTGCAATAAAAACAACATTCCTCTTATCCTGGTTGTTCACGCTTATGAATACAGTGCCTGATGTCGGAAGATTTTGTCCTGCGGCAATCTGACTTTTTATGTAGGCGGCACCAAATGTAGAGTCTATTCCCATAACTTCACCGGTGGATTTCATCTCAGGTCCAAGTATTGCATCAACACCCGGGAACCTTATAAAAGGGAATACAGACTCTTTAACAGCGACATGATTTATTTCCTTTTCTTTTGTAAACCCTAAATCCTGGAGTGTCTTACCCAACATTGTCTTGGTTGCTAATTTTGCCAGGGGAACGCCTATTGCCTTGCTGACAAAAGGAACCGTTCTGCTTGCCCTAGGATTCACTTCCAGGACATAGACCACATTGTTTTTTACGGCATACTGGATATTCATAAGTCCTATGACATTCAATTCTTTTGCCATAGCATAGGTATTCTTCTTTATAGTTTCTATTATGTCTTTTCCTAAACTGTGAGGGGGGAGAACCATAGCGCTGTCACCGGAATGTATGCCTGCCTGTTCAATATGTTCCATTATCCCGCCTATGACGCATCTTTCACCGTCCGCTATTGCATCCACATCAACTTCTATGGCATCTTCAAGGAATTTGTCTATGAGTATGGGACGTTCAGGAGATGCCTCAACTGCTTTTTCCATAAACCCGCTCAGACCCTCATCGTCATAAACTATTTCCATTGCCCTGCCGCCCAAGACATAAGAGGGTCTCACCACCACCGGGTATCCTATCCTGTTTGCGACCTTTCTTGCTTCTTTGAAGGAGGTGGCTGTTCCGTTCTCAGGCTGGATAATTTTCAGTTTTTTTAGCATCTGCTGGAATCTTTTCCTATTTTCTGCTTTATCAATGGAGTCAGGGCTGGTTCCCAGGATATTTAATCCTGCTTTTGCCAATGGGACTGCTATGTTGAGAGGAGTCTGTCCGCCAAACTGGACTATCGCACCTATAGGCTTCTCAACATCCACGATGTTTAATACATCTTCAATCGTCAGGGGTTCAAAGTAAAGTTTATCCGATGTATCGTAATCAGTAGAAACGGTTTCCGGGTTGCAGTTCACCATTATGCTTTCAATACCTTCTTCCTTTAAAGCGTAAGAAGCATGGCAGCAGCAGTAATCAAATTCTATTCCCTGTCCAATCCTGTTGGGTCCGCCTCCGAGGATTAAAACTTTTTTATTTGCGGAGGGTTTACTTTCATTCTCTGTTTCGTATGTGGAATAATAATAGGGCTGTTTTGCTTCAAATTCACCGCTGCAGGTGTCCACTAATTTATAGACTGGTTTTATATTCTGTTTTTTCCTATACGACCTTACAGCTTTTTCCGTGGAGTTTAACAAACAGGCAAGCTGCCTGTCGGAAAAACCATATTTTTTTGCCTTCATAAGAAACTCCTGTGGAATCTTAATTTTACTTTTCACATTCTTGTTCCTGTATTTTTTTATCTTTTCTTCAAGTTCAACAATCTGTTTTATGTTGTCCAGAAACCACCTGTCAATTTTTGATAACTCATAAATCTCATCAATAGATAAACCCATTTTGAGACCATAACGGATATAAAAGAATCTCTCGTCATTGGGAATCCTTATTTTATCCTGGACTTCCTTCGTTAAATCTTTTGATTTATGCCTTAAAATTTCATCGGTGATTTTATCTTTTCCGTCGGACCCTAAGCCAAACCTACCTGTTTCAGTTGACCTGATACCCTTCTGCAGTGCTTCTTTAAAATTTCTGCCGATAGACATTGCCTCGCCGACTGCCTTCATAGACGTATTTATAACTCTATCAGATTGAGGAAATTTTTCAAAAGTGAACCTGCATATCTTAAATACGCAGTAATCAACCGTCGGTTCAAAAAAAGATGTCGTTTTTCCGGTAATCTGGTTCAGGACTTCCGGCAGAGTCAGACCCACAGCAAGTTTTGTAGCGACCCTTGCGATTGGGAAACCGGTCGCTTTGGAAGCTAATGCAGAACTTCTTGAAAGGCGTGGATTGACTTCTATAATAACTATATCTCCGTTTTCAGGATTCTGTCCGAATTGTATATTCGCTCCGCCGCCGGTTATACCGATTTTTCTTATGATTCTCTTGCACAAATTAACAAACCTTGAATATTCTTCCGAAGTCAAAGTTTGCGAAGGAGCAACCACAATGCTATCACCCGTATGGACTCCCATAGGATCAATGTTTTCCATAGATGTAATCATAATGACATTATCAACACGGTCCCTCATAACTTCATATTCTATTTCTTTCCATCCCATCACCGATTGTTCTACAAGTACCTGGCTGACCGGACTTATCTCAAGACCCTTTATTAAGGATTGTTCTAATTCCTCTTTGTTATACACGGTAGAACCGCCGAAGCCACCAAGACAATATGCCGGTCTTAAAATAAGCGGGAATCCTATATCCAAACCTATTTTTATGCCTTCTTCAACATTTGTAGCAATCCCGCTTTTTGGCATACCTACGCCTATCTCCTGCATTGCCTTCTTGAACAGCTCCCTGTCTTCCGCTCTTGAAATTGCCTCAACATTAGCTCCGATAGATTCCACGCCGTATTTTTCAAGTATGCCTTCCTTCATCAGAAAAAAAGCTAAATTCAAACCTGTCTGTCCGCCCAGTGTGGCAAGAATTGCATCGGGTTTCTCTTTCTTTATTATTTCAGTGACTGTTTCTACTGTGAGCGGTTCAATGTAGGTGGCATCTGCCAGACCAGGGTCAGTCATAATAGTAGCGGGATTGCTGTTTACAAGAATTGTATAATATCCCTCTTCTCTCAAAGCCTTGCATGCCTGAGAACCTGAATAATCAAATTCACACGCCTGGCCAATTACAATAGGACCCGAACCTATCATAAGTATTCTGTGAATATCGTTGCGTTTCGGCATTTTAACTCCCCTTTATAATATTTAAAAATTTCTTGAATGCTGTATTGACCTCGTCAGACCCCGGGCTCACCGGATAATACTGGGTGGATATGAATTTCAATTTCTTGCTTTCCATTTCCTCTATAGAATTATCATTGACATGGCGCAGGGTGATTTTAATATCATCCCTGCCTTTAAGAGAATCCTCATCCGCAATAAACGAGTGGTTCTGGACGGTAATGTGTCCTTTATATGAAGAGGGTGATTTTACGGGATAATTTGAACCGTGATGCCCCACTTTAAGTTTTTGCAATTTACCCCCGAGCGCAAGCCATATAAGCTCATGTCCTGTAGAAATACCCATCATAGGAATTTTACCTAACAGTTTTTGGACTGTGGTAACAATTCCCGGGATTGCCTTATCTTCCTCGGGACCATTCGGAATGACCAATCCGTCAGGTTTCAATTCAAGAATTTTATCTGCGTTTGTGTTATAAGGCAGCAATAAAATATTACATCCGGAATTTCTTAATTGTTTAATAAAACTATTTAATATGCCTATGTCTAATATTGCTATTTTTGGTCCCGATTTTCCATTGATTTCTTTAATTTTTTTTGTAGATACCAGTTTGATAAAATCATTTTTTAGGTATAGAAAATTATAAAATTGTTTTTCTGTAGTTGCCTCATTTATGAGGCTTTGTTTATATTCGTTCAATTTCTTAAGCAATACATCTTTCTTTGCCCCTTTGGTAGAGAGTATTCCTAACATCTGTCCGCCATTCCGAATTCTGACAGCCAGTGTCCTTGTGTCAACTTCACTTATTGCGACAACTTTTTCTTTTTTAAGAAAATTATTGAAACTATCCTCTGCCTGCCAGTTTGAGAACATTCTGCTTTCCTCTTTGATAATAACTGCGTTTACAAAAGACCTTCTGGATTCAAAGAATTTTTTTGCCACGCCATAATTGCCTATTAAGGGATATGTAAAAATCAGTATTTTACCGGCATTCGCCGGGTCTGTCATACTCTCCTGATAACCTACAACAGAAGTATTTAAAACCACTTCACCCATCTTTTCGCCTGCGACACCTATTGAATTGCCTTCAAATAAACTACCGTCCTCTAATATTAACATGGATTTCATATTATACTCCTGTCTTGGCTAGTTGCATATGTTTTGACACAACTACTGAATGCATTTAGAATGAAAGGGTGGGGGGATTGTGTCCCCATATTGTAATTATTTTTTATTGATTTGTCAAAATTAATTTTGCAAAAAATATTTGAATGTATTTAAAAGATTTTATATAATATAAAAAGGGCAGAAAACAATGAAAAATACAAAAATCAATATAGAAGAAATAAAGAAAAGGACGGTGCCTGTACTTAAGAAGTATAAAGTGCGTAGAGCTTCTCTTTTCGGTTCGGTAGTTACAGGTGATACAAAAAAGGGTAGCGACATAGATCTATTAGTAGAACTTCCTTTGACAGCAAGTTTATTTGACTTAGCAGGGCTTAAATTAGACCTTGAAGAAATGTTGGGTAAAAAAGTTGATGTTTTAACATACAATTCATTAAACCCGCTTTTAAAAAACAGAATACTTAGTGAAGAGAAGGCAATCTTATGAAAAAAGATCCTAAGGTTTTTATTGAACACATACTCGAATGTATTAATCTTATTAAGGATTACACTAAGGATACTGAAAAAGAGAAATTTCTTGTTTCAAAACAATTGCAGGATGCTGTCATCAGAAGAATTGAGATTATAGGTGAAGCCGTTAAGAATGTTCCGCAAGCGATAAAAGATAAAAACACTTCTATTCCATGGAAACGAATTGCTAGTATGCGGGATATTCTTGTGCATGAATATTTTGGAGTTGATATAGAGTTGACTTGGAAAGTTGTAAAAACAGAATTGGCTGAACTGGAGAAACAAATTCTGAAAATAAGAAATAACGCTCCCGTCAATAAATAATTAAATTATTCATAGAAAAATTGACTATTTGTATCCTGTCTTGTAGTCCTTGAATTCACTATTACCTTGCAAGTTTTGAATTGACTTCTTTATGTAAAAGATAGTATAATATTACTACAATTTAATAACTGTAAATACCGGAAATAAAGGATTAATAATGCGGGGGAGGGAAAATATGCCTACAACAATGACTATTCCAAAACGCTTAACACATGGTGAAGAACTGGTTGTTTTAACAAAGAAAGAGTATGAAGATGCTATACAAAAAAATAAAGAAATTTTAGAAGTATTAAAAATTATTGCCCAGGGAGAGAAAGAGTACCGACAAGGAAAAACAAAACCGATTCATTCCCTATCTGATTTGGATAAATAATGATAATCACAAAGATTTATCCTGCCAGTCATTTCACGAAAGCATATAGAGATTTACCCGAGCCTATAAAAATTCAAGCAAAACAAAAAGAAGAGATATTTTTGAACAATCCTTTTGACCGCCGTATTAATACGCACAAACTCAAAGGAGAATTAAAAGGATATTGGGTATATTCGGTCAATTACCAATATCGCATATTATTTCGCTTTTCTGGAGCTGGTGAAGTTATCTATTATGACATCGGTACTCATGAAATTTATCGATAGAATTCATAGAAAGAATGATTTTTTTGTCATTCCTGCGGAAGCAGGAACCCACCCTCTAATCTTTACTTTCATTCCTTTCTAATTTTCAACATTTCCACCACCAATCTCTTTATTTCTCTTCTCCCTTGATGGGAGAAGGTCAGGATGAGGGTGTGAAATACATACTTGTTGAAACAATATTCAAAAAGATATACAATATACACGAAATGAGATATAGCTTTTTGGTTGTATATAATGCTTAATTGCAAGACCCGACCCCATGTACATTATTCTTATAGGTATAGATTTTATTAAAATTGGAGTATAATTAAATGATAGAAAACATTGATAAAAACAATGAATTGAAAAATGATATTGAGAAAACCCGCAAGCAGTATGCGATGGATTTTTCTGTTTTTTATAAATTTAAATGTGAAGAAATTGATAATTTATCTGTTTTAAAATGGGCTCCACATAATCCGCCTAATATTACAATTAATAGTTATATTAAACTTGCTGGACAATTTTTTTATGCTTTATTAAATGCATTTTATCAACTTGTAGAATGCTATGCCTATTCAATAGCAGCAGAAAAGATTGTCCAAAGTCACTTTAAAATTAAGAATACTGGATACGCAACTACATGGAAATATGATTTTAGGAACTATCATTTTTATATGTTTATTCCAAGATTTTATAATATTATCGACTATTCAGCGTTTTTAATTAATGAATTATCAAATCCTGAGTTATTAGTTAAAGATAACAAAAATGGTGAACCAAAACAAGTAGATTATGAATCAGTAAAAATGTCTTTGAATAAAGTCATAAAAGACGGAAGGGCAAGAGGATCTCTTTCGGTAAATGATTTGTCTATTTGTTGTGATGCATTGGATGGATTTTTTGAGAATATTACTGACCATGGAAAACAAATTATAAAAAGATATAGAGACATCATAACACATCGTTATTTACCCGGCATTGATTGTATAATGACAGATATTGAGCGTACATCTTCGAAAACTAGAATTAGACCTGACCATGGAAGATTATTTTCTATAGCAGATGACACTGTATCATATCAATACTATGGGGTTCCTGAGTTTAAATTTGAAGAACTACAACCCTTAGCAAAATTATTAATCTTGTCTGCAGATAAATCCCTTAATAAAATATATTTTATAGAGCCTGTTAAAAAAGCTTTTACTGAAATAATTTGTTGAATCATTAAATGATAAATTTATTTGAGAAAAATCAACAACCGAATGTCTGGCCCATCAACCCTAAACAAGTCCTTCCTCCTGATATAAATATGCCTGAATTTATGACTTATTATCCTTCTGTAAATGATATGACTCCTGAACAATTGAAGTATTACTGTTACTGGAGAAGCGAATGGGAAAATAAAAGGCCTCGACAAGCTGATCTATCTTACATATTTACTTACATTTATGAGGTTTTAATAAGAGGTATTGAAAATAAAGATATTATTGAAGATATTGTAATAGAGATTGATTCACTCGGTTTATGCTATGAAGGTAAAATAAAGGATTATCTAATTGGATGGATTACAGATTTGTATAAATATCATGGCTTTTACGAAGAAGCATTAAAACGATATATGAGTAGAGAAGATACTTGGAAAGGTATATATAACCTTGAGAAGATTCTAAATTTAAAAGTTGCTCTTAATATACCTATGAATGGCAAGGAATTATTTTATTTAGGTAAATACTTGGGAACAAGTCAAAATTCTATTGTAAATGAACACTTACAAGAAACATTTGAGTACTGTCAGTTTATTCTAGATAATTTTAAAAAAGAAAAAGGAGATGATTTTTTAACATTTTTACAGAAATTTTATGGACATGAAAGAAGATTTGTTGAATCGTTATTTCCAGGTACCCCTTTTATTAAGACTCGGGAGTCAAATATTGGATCATTAATTCTGAAAATTACAGAACCTACTTCATATTCTTCTCAATATAGAGGATTTAGATTTACAGAAATATCGTTTGTCATAGAATTTGCAGTAGATAGTATTTCGGTTGCATGTGATGAGATCAGGCAAAGGTACCAAAAACGTAAAAAAGAAAGAAAAGAAATTACTAGGACAAAACGTGCTATTGAAACAATTTTATGGGCTAAGATAAATGAATCTTTTAAAAATCCAACTACAGAAGAATCAAATGAAAAATGCTCTCATGAGTACCTTAAGTTACAAAATCACTGGGAGATATATAGAAAGTATGAATGCATAAAATGTAATAAAATATTTATGTGTGAATGTGAACGTGAACTAGTAGAAAAAATACGGCCACATCAAATAAAAGGTAATTGGTTAACTGGAATATGCCCTAAATGCCGAGGTTTGGATGATACTTCTCCCATAACTTCTGGTAAGTTAATGTATGGAAGCACATTTTTTGCTGAACACTGGCGAGAAATAGCTTTTGAAAGAGATAAAATGGCTTTTGAAATCTCTAAAAATGAGAATATATCTATTTTTGATATTAGTATTGATCTTATTAAAAGTCATGAACCAGAAGATAGGGTAAGAAAACGATATGGTTTACCTTTAATTGGAGAAGGATGGATTGCAGAAACTCAGTTATTTAAAACATTACAAAAAATATTTTCGGATTATAAAGTATTACATAATGCCAAAACTGAATGGCTAGGTAGGATGCATCTTGATGTATATATACCTGATTTGAAAATAGCATTTGAATATCAAGGAAAACAACACTCAGTGCCAATTGAATATTTTGGCGGAGAAGAAACATTTGAAAAAGCAAAAAAAAGAGATGAAGAAAAAAGAAAACTCTGTAATAAAAATGGAGTAAAACTCTATTACATTAACGAGGGTGAAGATTTTTCAGAAACTATGGTAAAAAATATTTTAAAAGACTATGTTAAATAAGCAAAATAATGGAAAAATTACCGCCGGTAATATATAAGGAAATATTTCTATAGTATTTCATCGATAATCATAAAAGAATTATAGGCTTTATTAGCAAAGAGTATATCTATTTTAATGTTGGAAAACTCACCTTGAAAAATTCTATTTTAGCAGGATTAATAAGCGTAGAATCTGCCGTAGGGGCGATGGGTATAAGGGTATAATTTAATGAAATCTTTCTTCAAAATATTATTCAGAGTTAAGTTAAAATATTTACAGTAATCTGACAGGTGTTTCTTTAATAAATTATAATCTTCATCTGTTGGTTTGGATATTTTCACCTCTTTTCCTAAACACCTTTCATCAATAGTCCCTCTTATGAAGATATTACCGCCGTGCATACCAGTGCCTATAAAATCCCCGACAATAGATGACGTTTTATCAGTTTCTGTGTCTAATCCCAGGACAACAAGTAACCCGCCTGCCATATATTCTCCCAAGAAATCTCTCGCACTTTCTCCGATAATTACTACAGGGAACATCTCTTTATACGCTTTCATGTGGATGCCGACTCTGTAGCCGGCATCTCCCCTGATGAATATTCTTCCGCCTCTCATAGAATGTCCGGCAATATCACCCGCATTGCCGTCCACTATGATTTGTCCTGCATTCATTGTGTTGCCTGTCCCGTCCTGGACATTCCCGTTGACTATTATTTCCGGGCCGTTCATAAAAGCTCCCAGGTCATTTCCGGGGATTCCGTTTATGGACAGTTGGATGCCATTACCATCCAGTCCATCTCCGATATAACGTTGACCGCAGACATTAGTTAAAACGATATTTTTACAACCTTTAGCTAATGCCTGATGTATTTTCTCGTTTAATAATCTATAATGAATATTTTCTGCATTTATTTTAATTTTATTCATACCTCAATACCCTCGCCGGTTACAATGTGTTTCCTGTATTCTTCGGGTAAAATTAATAAACCAAAATCGTCGGAGATTATGCTTTTCTTAAAGGAGTCAGCATTAATCTTTTCCTTGATTAATCCCCAGATTATACCTGCCCTGTCAATTTTTCCTAAAAGTATTGTTCCTACTATCCTGTTGTCTTTCAGGACAATCTTTCTATAAATATTATTCTCTATCTTATCTTTGTTTATCAACACCTCGTATCCCGAGCCCTTGGGTGGATTTGTCATACCAAAAGAAATCGTGGGAATTCCTGCAAGTTCAACAGAATTCATAGCAAACAACCCTTTATATTTTGTCACCTTGCCTGCCATATTATAACCGGCCATTTTACCCTGGTATGAAGCCACGGGCCAGACGGCAATTACGGAGTTTTTCCGGGTCAGGAAATCTTTTCCCTGGGCGACATCACCGGCGGCATATATATTTTTTACGTTTGTTTCCATAAATCCGTTTACAATTATACCCCTGGCATACTTTATCAGGGTGATTTTTAGCAAATCTATATTCGGGACAACTCCTATAGCAATAATCAATAGTTTTGCAGGGATTACTTTGCCACTTTTTAGGACAATATTTTCAATCTTTCCTTTTAACGTTTTAATTTTTACTATTGTATTTTCTTTTATTATTGTACATCCGTATTTATTTAAAGCTCTTTCCAGTATATCAGAAGCATCCTTATCAAAAGTATTTGCCAGTATTCTGTCTGCAAGTTCTATCGCGGTTACTTTTAATCCTTTTTCTATAAGTCCCTCGGTGCATTTTAAACCGATTAATCCTGCACCCAATACTAGCGCTTCTTTTATATTATGCTTGTCTATGTAGTTTATCAATTTCTGTGTATCGGAAAAATTCGTAAAAGTAAAAACACCTTCTTCGGTTTCCTTCAG
>MNXB01000044.1 GCA_001871125.1 Elusimicrobia bacterium CG1_02_37_114 | reverse complement strand
AGATTTAGTGAATCATTAACTTTAAGAATTTAATCAAATCAGAAGAGATTTATTGAATTTTTTAACAGTTGACTTTATCTTCAGGTATATACGGGCATTTGATAAATATTATTCGTGAATTGTTATAATGGTTTTTTTGGGGGTATGCCGACTCTTCTTGGGTATTTATCCGGTGCAGGACTAACTTTTTTGAATATAAGCAAAACCCTTGAGTTATTTTCCGGTAGTTTATATTCAACAGTGTTTAAATACACGCCACCGAGTAAATCTGCTACTTCATATGATTCCCGGAGTTCTGATTTATTTGTTTTCCAGAATATACATACACCGCTGATCTTCAATAATGGCAGGGCAAGTTCAAGATTCGTATTAAGATTACTGACCGCCCTGCATAAAACAATATCAAAATTTTCTCTATATGTTTTATTCTGTCCAACTCCTTCTGTTCTTTCAGCTAATATTTCTGTATTTTCTAATTTAAGTGTCCGTCTCATGTGTTCTAAAAACATACACTTTTTCTTCGTTGATTCAATCAAATACAGTTTAATTTCAGGATAAATTATTTTTAAAGGAATTCCGGGAAAACCCGCACCTGTACCAATATCTGCTATGTCCTGTCGCAATCCCATTGGAATCCCGAACTTGTTCGGGGGGAGTAAAAGATAAGCGAGAGAATCTCCAAAGTGCCGGTATAGAATTTCTTCAGGGTCTGTTATGCCTGTCAGGTTAATTTTACCGTTCCATATCATAAGTTCAGCAAGATATGTTTTGAACTTATCAATTTGCCCGGAGGATAGGGAAAACCCGTAAGTTTTCTTTATAAAATTTTCAAATCCGTCCCATATGTTCATCTTTTGTTTCAGTAGCCGATATCTTCTTCAAACTCTTTCGGGGAAAGTAAAATATTACCGGTGGTTTCTGGAATAAAACAGGTTTTAGGTTCGGTCCCTTTGAGAAAAGCTTCAAGGTATACAGATTCTGATTGTTCTGTTGTGTTGGCAAGGAGTCCTGTCCCGCTGTCAATATAGGCAAAGGTAATTCCTGTTGGCGGCGGTGTAAAATCAAGCACAGGTTCTCCTTTAAGTGCCTCTTTCATAAAATGTGTCCATATAGGACAGGCGAGAGAACCACCGGTCATTTTATTACCTAAGGAAACTTTGTTGTCATACCCGACCCATACACCGCAGACAAGTTGAGGTGTGTATCCAATAAACCAGGCATCAGTAAAATCATTTGTGGTGCCTGTCTTACCAGCAGAGGGTCTTCTCAAATATTTTGCGTATTGCCCTGTACCGTGTTCAACAACACCCTTGAGCAGGTTTGTCATAATAAAACTTGTTTGCGGGGAAAGGACATCTTCCTCCACGGGTCTATTTTCTTCAATCAATCTGCCATCTTTGTCTTCTATACGTATTATGTAATATGGTTCTGTCCGTATTCCATTATTTGCCAAGGTATTAAAGACACGGACAGTTTCAAGCAATTTAACATCACTTGCACCAAGCGCTAATGAAAAGGTGTTTGTAAGGGGACTTGTTATACCTAATCTGCGGGCATAGCTAATCACTGTTACAGGACTTATTTCTTCTACAACTCTTACCGCACATACATTTAAGGAATGTTCAAGCGCCTGTCTTAATAAAACTTTGCTGTGGTATTTTTTCTTATAATTTTCCGGCGTCCATACTTTCATAGGGTCTTTAAGCCATTTGTCAGGTAATGTTAATAAAAAATCGGTTGTCTTAGCTGCTAAACGCCAGTCACGGCCATCATTTACATAAACCACGGGGGCGTCTTCTATTATTGTTGTGGGTGTATATCCATTTTCTATTGCTGCTGTATAGACTATTGGCTTAAAAGCACTTCCGGGCTGGCGATAGGCCTGTATAGCGCGATTAAATTGAGATTCCGCAAAGTTTCTACCCCCGATCATAGCACGGATTTGTCCTGTTTTCGGGTCAGTGGCTAAAAGTGCGCCCTGGACTTTCAGGACTTCAGTTGAGGATATAAATTTGTATCCATGTGTTTTGTCAAAGTTGTCTAAAAAATCATTTAGAGCTTTTTCCGCTTTTACCTGCATATCCAGGTCAAGCGTGGTGTAGATATTCCATCCCGCACGGTAAATTATTTCATCTCCGTATTTTTTCTCCAGCATTAACCTTATGTCTTCAATGAAATAAGGTGCCACTCTACTGGTACGCGTTGTTCTTTGCGTGCTTATATGGACGGTAAAAGCCTCAAACTTTTCTTTTTCAGAAATAAATTCCAGTTTATGCATCCGGGATAATGCCGTTTGTGTCCGGTAAATAGCTCTGTCTATATTATTGAAAGGAGAATAATAACCCGGATAGCGTAGCAGACCCGCCAATAGCGCACACTCACCCAACGTTAAATCAGAAGTGTTTTTTTGAAAATACATCATTGCTGCCTGCTCAACACCATAGGCCCCATGTCCAAACCATACCTGGTTGAGATACGTCTCAAGAATTTCCTGTTTTGAAAAGTTTCGTTCAAGTTGTAATGCAAGTAAGAATTCTTTTATTTTTCGTCGGATTGTTTTCTCCCGTGAGAGAAAAGCGAGTTTTGCTAATTGCTGTGTTATTGTTGAACCGCCGGCGATTGACTTTCTGTAACGCAGGATATTATTTCGGAAAGCACGCGTCATTCCTCTGAATGAAACACCCCAGTGCGAAAAGAATTTATGGTCTTCCATTGATATCACGGCATTCTGTAAGTCAATGGGTATTTTTGATAGCGGAACCCAGGAACGTCTCTCAGTGAAGAGTTCTGTTATGAGCTTGGCGTTTATATCGTATATTTTTGTTGATAGTGTCGGCGTATATTCACGCAGAGAATCAACTGAAGGTAACTCTTTTAGTATATTGCGGAAGTATACGGTTACCAGAAAGATTACTAACAATATACAGATTATCCATCGTATTTGTATTCGCATAAGATTATTATACTTTTAATTATTGTAATTGTAAAGAAGGTAATTAGTATCGTATCTTAAGGCCGGGTCCCATGGTGGAGGAGACAGTTGCATTTTTTACATAAAGTCCTTTACTTGAAGATGGTTTTGATTTTATCACAGCAGCGATTAATGTCCTGATATTTTCAGCCAGTTTTTCCTTTTCAAACGATACCTTACCCACGGCGCAGTGGACATTTCCGAAACTGTCGTTCTTGAATTCCACTCTACCGGCTTTTAATTCCTTAACGGTTTTTGTAATATCAAAGGTAACGGTTCCTGCTTTTGGGTTGGGCATTAAACCTTTGGGACCGAGCATCTTGCCAAGTTTTGACAGGGATTTCATAGCGTCAGGCGTGGCGACCAGAACGTCAAATTCAAGCCAGTTTTTTGATATTTTTTCTATAAGGTCTTCATCACCGTAGAAATCTGCTCCGCTTTGTTGTGCTTCTTTGAGTTTTTCACCCTTGGCTATTACACAGACTTTTTTCTGTTTGCCGGTTCCATAGGGCAATACAACTATCCCACGGACAGTCTGGGAACTCTGCTTGGTGTCAATACCCAGACACATGTGAAGCTCAACTGTCTGGTCAAATTTTGGTTGTGGAGATTGTTTTATCAAATCCATTGCTTCTTCCAGATCATAAATTTTTGTTTTATCAACGAGTTTGTCTATCTCAGCCATTCTTTTTGACATAATTGCTCCTATTATTTATATATACTTCAAGTAAAATCCTGAAGGATTAACTCCGGGGATTCCCGAAAGCCGTCCAGTTAAAACTGGACGCTACGGGGATCCCCCAATTTATTGGGGTTATCCAGGAATTAAGGCTTTAGCCTTTTATAATTTACTATACTATTTCTATACCCATGCTCCGGGCAGTGCCTTCCACCATATGGACAGCAGATTCCAGGGTATCAGTGTTTAAATCAGGCATTTTCTGTTTAGCTATTTCCTCAACCTGTTTCTTTGTAACCTTACCAACCTTGGTTTTATTTGGTTCTCCGCTCGCTTTGGCGAGTCCCGCTGCTTTTTTCAACAGGGCAGAAACAGGAGGCATTTTCAAAATGAAACTGAAAGTTCTGTTTTCATAGATAGTAATAACCGCAGGAATAATCATACCTGCTTCCATTGACTTTGTCTTGGCATTGAATTGGTTGCAGAATTCCATTATATTGATGCCGTGCTGGCCAAGTGCAGGGCCAACGGGTGGAGCTGGTGTGGCTGCCCCGGCAGGTATCTGTAACTTAATTTGAGTTTTTACTTTTTTTGTTGGTTTTGCCATTGTAATTTTTTCCTTTCTGTTACATCTTCTCTACACGGAAGAAGTCCAGTTCAATTGGTGTAGGGCGGCCGAAAATTGTTACCATTATTTTCAACTTACCGCGCTCTTCGTCCACACTCTCAACCGCACCCATAAAATGTTTAAATGGTCCATCTATTATCCTTACACTCTCTTCTTTTTCAAAACTTACTGCAAGTTTGGGTCTTGTCTCGGGTGGTTTTGAAATTAACTCTTGAAGGTTTATTATTTCTTCTTCAGACATCGGTGTCGGTTTTACCCCGCCGAGAAAACCACTTACACCGGGTATATTTCTTATTACCCAGTAAGTGTCCTGATCCATTTCCATTTCTACAAAAAGGTAGCCGGTAAAATACGGCCTTTCTTTAACATGCTTCTTATTCTGTTTTATTTCAATGACTTCTTCGTTTGGTACAATAACCTGAAATATTTTGTTTTGTAAACCTAAATTTTCAATTGCTTTTTTTATTAATGCCCCGATTTTCTTTTCCCATTCCGAGCGGCAGCTGACAACATACCAACCACGCATACTACACCCTCCTAAAATTATGATAAAATAAATTTTTCTACAATTGTAATGGCTCCAGAGAACATTTTATCAATAATTGCTTTTTCATTTTCAGCAAAGTCAGTTAAAACAAATTCTTTAGCTATAGATTCTTCGGGTAGGGGTCCTATACCAAATTTTAATCTTGGAAACCCACTGTCCCCGAGTTCTCCTATAATAGAGTTTATCCCGTTGTGTCCGCCGGAGGAACCCTTCATTCTAAGCCTCGTTACACCGAGGGGTAAGGAAAAATCGTCATATACGATTAGTATATCTGATAATGGGACAGAGAAGAATTTCATTATCTTATTTACTGATATACCCGAATCATTTACAAAAGTTAATGGTTTAGCCAGTATTAAACTATTTCCGGCTTTATTTAAATGAACTATTCCGGAGTTAAGTTTTCTATTTGTTTTTAACCTGAAATTCCATATTTCTGCCAATCTGTCAATAAATAGATAACCTAAATTATGTCTGTTATATAAATATTGTTTGCCGGGATTCCCCAATCCGACAATTAGTTTCATTGGTTATTTTTTTTCAGGTGGGCCTTTTTTCTTTCCTTCTTTTTCTTCCTTTACTTCTTTCTTTACTTCCTTTTGTTCTTTTTCTTCTGCTACCCCTTCTTCTTCTTTCTTGCCCTTGGATATTATTTCCGGCCCGGCTGAAACCTCTTCAGGGACTGCTGCTACTATTTCTTCAACTTTTGTTGGTGCCACAACATTTACTACAATGGAGTTCAGGTCTGAGAGTATTTCAACCTCAGGTATTTTCGGTAAATCTTTTACAGTGATATTGTTTCCAATATTTAAATTTGACACATCAACATCAATAGTTCTGGGAATGTTTGTAGGCAGACAACGCACGTGTATTTCCCGTAATAAATGTTCCAGTATTCCGCCTGATTCTTTTATGCCCCGTGCTTCACCAATTATGTGAACTGGCACATCAACTTCAATTTTCTTCTTTAATGACACGATATAAAAATCTATATGTATTGGTTTATCCGTAATCATATCGTGCTGTATTTCCTTAATGAGGACAGTTTTTGAAGAATCGTTTGTTTTTAGTTTTATTAATGCATTTTCACCCAATTCAGTATGAATTATATGATAAAAGTCTTTTTCTTTGACAGAAATGGCTATGTTTTTTTCTTTTTCGCCATAAACAATTCCTGGGATTAGTCCGGATTCCCTTACTTTGTGGAGAGAAGATTTAGTAGTTATTTGACGTTCAGAAACTTCTAAAATTATTTCGTTCATACGAATAACTCGCTCAGAGACTCTCTGCCGTGGATTCTTTTTATTGCCTCGGCCAGAAGATTTGCAATTGACAGAATGGTAATTTTTTTAGATTTTTCCTTGAATTGTATTGAATTAGTAATAATTAATTCTTCAACCACGTCTGATTCATTAAATCTTGTTACCGCATCGCCTGACAGTACACCATGGGAGCAGGCAGCAAAAACACTGATGGCTTTGCGTTCCTTGAGTGCCTCGGCGACTTTTAACAATGTTCCTCCTGTATCAACAATGTCATCCAGAATGATTGCTGTTTTATGTGCAACGTCGCCTATGACGTTCATTACTGATGCAAAGTTTGGTTTTGGACGTCTTTTATCTACAATTGCCAGATCTGCATGAAGACGCTTGGCAAAGGCACGTGCACGTTCTACACCACCGGGATCAGGTGCCACTACCACAATGTTTCTTAAATTCTTTTTCTTAAAATAATCCAGGAATACCGGGGTTGCGTATAAATGATCTACGGGTATATCAAAAAATCCCTGAATTTGTCCTGCATGTAAGTCCATTGTCAGTACTCTGTCAGCACCGGCAGCGGTAATAAGATTTGCAACTAATTTTGCAGATATTGGTACTCTCGGTTCGCTTTTCCTGTCCTGTCTCCCATAGCCGTAATACGGCAGGACTGCAGTTATATGACTTGCCGAAGCACGAACCATCGCATCAATTATGATTAATAGTTCCATAATATTTTCATTTACAGAGGGAGATGTCGGCTGTACTATGAAACAATCTATACCGCGAATATTTTCCTGAATTCTTACCCGGATTTCACCGTCACTGAATTTGTTAACCATAGCTTTGCCTAAGGGTATTTTGATTGCTTTTGCTATAGCATTTGCCAGCGGTAAATTAGCATTACCTGAAAAAATCTTTAACTTATCGCTTTTATACATTTCGTCTCCCGTTAACTAAAACGCAAAACATTATAACTAAAAAAATTTTAAATGTCAACATTTGCATATTAAGAAATTATTTTATAAAATTAAGATAATGCAATGCCCATGTAGCTCAGTGGTAGAGCAATCGCCTTGTAAGCGATAGGTCGTCAGTTCAAATCTGACCGTGGGCTTGAGTTATTAAGGGGGACATTTTTGAGCGAAAGATTATATGATTCGTATGAACGCAAATATAAAAGAGCGTCAACTGCCATACTGTTAGATATGGCTCCCGTGGATTCTTTAACAAGAAAGAGCAGGGGTTGTATAGTTGACCTGAGTTTGGGTGGTATGGCTGTTGAATCAGAAACAGATTATAAAATGGACAGGGAAATTTTGCTATCCATTAATCTACCGATACGAATTACCGGTAAAATTGTCAGAAAAGAATGGAATACCCAGGAAAATCTATATAATTACGGGATAGAATATACAAAAATTAGTTTTTTTGATAAATTACGGTTAAAGAAGTATGTTAAAACCCTGATTAAATTACTGACAGGAGCGAGAAGCTGATATGCCTTCAAGAAAACATCCAAGAATACCCACAGCTATTCCGGTTAATATATCTTATATTGGTTCTGAGAGAGATAAAAAGAAAGGGTTTGTGAGCGATATAAGTATAAGAGGTATGTCTGTGGATTCTCCTGTTGATTTTGATACGAATAAAGAAATTCTATTAGAAATCAATGTTCCCATAGAAATTACCACCAGGGTTATCAGGGTCTCACAAATTGGTAGTAGTTTGTACAGATATGGATTGAAATATACCAAACTCGGTTTATTAAACAGACTGCGATTTAGAAGTTATATTAATAAATGGCTCAAAACAGCAAACCCTGCAGCCTACAGGGGCGTTTGACAGTTTATAATAAAAAATGATAAAATAAATCCAAAATGTCACCCTGAACCCGTATTTGGGTGAAGGGTCTCGTTTTTAAGGAGACTGCGTATGGAGAAAACGCAAGGCAAAGTTTTACAGAAATTATTTGAGATTGCAAGGAGTATATCTTCTGCTTTAGATATAGATACATTGTTAAAAAGAATCGGCGATGCTGCTGAAGAACTTACAGATTCTACAGCGAGTTCAATAATGTTATTAGATGAAGACAGAGAGCATCTTTCCTTTAAAACAGCAAGCGGTGAAAAAGCCGGCGGAGTGAAGAGACTAAAAGTCAAAGTAGGTGAAGGTATCGCCGGCACAGTGGCTAAAGAGAAAAAGCCTATGATTGTTGCAGATGTATCAAAAGACGCAAGATTTAGAACTACATTTGATAAATCTTCCGGATTTCAGACAAAATCCATACTTGCCGTGCCTTTAATGATTGGGGATGAACTCCTTGGAGTAGCGGAAGTCCTGAATAAAAAGGATAATGCAAGTTTTACAGAAGAAGACAGGGAAATACTTGAGAGTATGGCAAGTTTGGCAAGCGTAAGTATTGTCAATGCAAAGTTTGCAGAAGACCAGAAGAACTTTTTTGTCTATATTATTGAGATACTCGTTCAGGCAATTGAATCCCGCGAACCAAGGATGACGGGACATACCTGGCGAGTCGCTCAGACAGCAACTGCTCTGGGACGTGCACTTGGACTTGAGGGACAGGAATATAAGGATCTTTATTACGGGGCGCTGGTGCATGATATAGGTTATCTGTCGTCTGCCAAGGACTCCCCTTTATTAGTAAACGTTGATAAAAGACACCCGATTATCGGGTGGGAAATGGTGCATAAAATCAATATTTTATCCGGAGCAGCATCTGCCGCAAGGTCACACCATGAAAATCATGATGGCACAGGTTATCCCGAACAGTTGAAAGGCGAAGGAATTCCTTTGATAGCCCGTATAGTTTCGTTAGCGGAATTTGTTGATGATATGCATCTTGCAGGATACTCGGAAGAAAAAATTAATGAGATGGTTGAATCAAATATCGGTAAAAAATTCGACCCGGAAATCGCAAAAGTTTATCTAAAGGAAATAGCACCTCAGAAAGAAGAAGTTACCGCTAAATATTAATGTGTCACTTATAGTATTTGATATCGGCAATACGAATATCACTTTCGGTTCTTTTAATGGAAGAAAACTTGACTTCTATCAATCAATACCCACACAAAAAGCTAAATCAGATTTCTCAATAATTCTTAGTTCTTTGAAAAAAAATAAAATTAAACAGGTTGACGGTATCGTTATTTCAAGCGTTGTCCCGCCATTGGACAGATATTTCAAAGAGTTTTTTCAGAAGCACCTGTCAAAAAACCTGCTCTTCGTAAACTATAAAAATTCCGGTCTAAAAGTTCTCTACAGAAACCCCCGTGAAATCGGTGCTGACAGGATTGCCAATGCTGTTGCAGGGTATGAAATTTATAAACGACCTTTAATAATAATTGATTTTGGTACCGCGATAACCTTTGACTGTGTGGATAGTTCAGGACGATACTTAGGTGGAATAATTCTTCCGGGAATAAGAATTTCCGCACAGGCACTGGCTGAAAAGACAGCAAAATTGCCTTATGTAGAGGTTAGTGAACCCGAGAGTCTGATTGGCAGGTCAACGAAAGAATGTATTTCTTCAGGAATATATTATGGCACTATAGGTGCCGTAAAGGAAATTATATTTTATCTTAAGAAACAGATGGGGAAAGGGGTAATGGTTATTGCAACCGGCGGTGATGCAGGTATGTTTATGAAGAGAATACCCGAGATTAAAAAAAACATTCCTAAAATCACACTGTATGGCTTAAAAATAATCTGGGAAAAAAATAGGGACACATCCCATTTTTCTTGTTCAGAAAGCGACCAATAAATGGTTGCACTACGAGGAGGTTACTTGATGTATAAATTATTTATTTGTTTAATTGTTGTGTTGTGTTTGGGTTCAAATGTTTTTGCAGCTGGATTGGACGACCTCGTTACCGTTGTTGCCCAGTACCGGACTTCAGCAGATGCATTTGCAAAAGATTTTGGTTGTATGATGGCTGGCGGGGCATTTCACCAGGGTTCAAATTTAGGGTTACCGGGATTTGATGTTGGCGTTCATATGCCTATGAAAAAACCCAACGTGGATAATCTTATTGTTACCAATGCAGGTCTTGAGACGATGGCACTACCCTGGGCACAACTTGAAATCGGCCTGCCGTTTAAGTTAGACCTCATTGTCCGCGGTTTCTCCGGGACAGGGTTAAGTTATTCCGGTTTTGGACTCAGGTACGGTATTTTTAAGAGCAAACTCCCGTTGGTCCCGTCTGTTTCAGCGGCTGTATTATCCAATTCTTTTGAACATACTGATTTTGAAGCAACGACAATGAGCGTAAATGTTGTAATTTCTTTCAAAATTCCTTTTTTATCGCCATATATTAGCGTGGGTTCGGACCAATCAACAGCAAAATTCATTGCCTCCGGGATAGAAGGTACAGGTTCATCAACAAGAATAGAGGCAGGTATAAACCTGGGGTTGATACCCTTGACATATCTCCAGATAGGTGGCGGAACGGCTAACGGCGATACGATCTACAGTGGCGGTTTCGGCATAAAATTTTAATACAAGTTTTCGGAGGTATTTTTATGACAAAAAAGGGAGCGGTTGCTGAAGTATTTGTTACTGCGTTTAGGTCTCTACCCGAAGACGAAAAAGAGAATATTATAGATAAACTTTGGTCTGAACTGGACAAAGGTTTCACCAAAGAGGAATGGGAAAAAATTGAAAAGATAGCAAGTCACCAGGGTAAAGTTTTCTCGTCTGCAAAAGAAGCAAAAAATCATGTCCAGAAATTATGAGGTTTGAATTCGTCCCATCATTTGAAGATTATATAAAAATCCGCACATTATTACAGAATTAACAATATTTATCCCAAGATATATTGTTCTAAAAAACCATGCCTGAACAATTTTACGCCCATTCAGAAAATAACCATGGGGAAAAGCATATCTTATCAAAACATTTAAAAAGAACCTCAGAATTAGCCGAGTCTTTTGTAAATAGTCCAACCCTAAAACCTATATTTAGAATGGCTGGATTATTGCATGATCTTGGTAAGTATCAGACAGAATTTCAAACATATCTTATTAAAGGCGGTAAACGTGGGAGTGTACCCCATTCAGTATGGGGCGCCGGATATGCTCGGATTAAAGGGATGAACGAAATTGCTTTTGCTATTGATGGACATCATAAAGGTTTGCCGAATAAATCAAATTTAAAAAATGATACAGAAGCATTCAGTAGAAACGAAATCCCCGGATTTGATAATGTATTCAAAACATTTTTAAGCGATAATGTTATTACAGAAAATGAACTAACAATTCCTAAAATCGAACAACAAGATGTCCTACAAAAAGAACTATTTATTCGTTATCTTTTTAGCGCATTAACGGATGCGGATTGGTTGGATACTGAAGAACATTTTGATTCCGATACATCTAAAAATCGTATTGGTCAGGGTTTGGAAATCGATGAATTGATATATAAATTAGAAAAGGAATTATCAAGTAAATCTAAAAATGGTGAAATCAATCAATTGCGAAATCAAATGCGGGACCTCGTTCTTAACAAAGCAACCATGCCATGTGGCTTTTATTCGCTAAACTTGCCAACCGGTATAGGCAAAACACTTATTTCTGTTTCTTGGGCGCTTAACCATGCCAAAAAGCACAATCTGAAACATATTCTGATAGTATTACCATATATAAATATTATTGACCAAACTGCGCGTATTTTTAAAGGTATATTCGGAGATGAATTGGTATTGGAACACCACTCCGCTTATAATGAGAACGAAACAGTGACTCATAACGATGAAAACAATTTAAGTTCAATTCAAAAAAGAAAAGCATTAGCATGCGAGAACTGGGATTTTCCGATAATTGTAACCACTACTGTTCAGTTTTTTGAATCGCTTTTCAGTAGTAAAGCATCTAAATGCCGGAAAATTCATAATATTGCCGAATCTGTGGTCATTTTCGATGAGGTTCAATCACTTCCGAAAGAAATACTTCTGCCAACCCTTTCTATGCTAAAAAATATTCAAAAACTAATGAATACGTCTTTTCTATTCTGTACCGCAACGCTGCCTGCATTTGAAAAACGTGACAAATTTAATGGGATTGATGCCATTTATCCGCTTATTGATAATCCTTCGGAAGTATTTTTAAAAACAAAGCGGGTTGATTATAATCTTCTGCGAAATTTAGATCCCATTGACATCAATACCTTAATGAGTGCAGTAAGTGAATCGGGTACTTCAGTTCTGGTAATATTCAACACAAAAAAGGCAGTAATGAATTTCTATGAGCTAGCGATGAATAATTCAAAGTTTTGGAAAAGATATTATCATCTTTCAACTGCAATGTGTCCATCTCATCGTTTCGAAAAAATCGAGGAAATTAAAAATGATTTAGACCTCAAAAAAGGATGTAAAATATTAGTGTCTTCAACACAATTAATTGAAGCCGGAGTGGATTTTGATTTTCCATGTGTCTTTCGCGAAATGGCACCGCTTGAATCTATAATACAGTCAGCAGGACGATGTAACCGAGAAGGTAGATTACCCAATAATGGTAAAGTGTATTTATTTCAATTGCAAGAAACCAGCATGCCTGATAGAACATACAAGGCTTGCGCAGAGTATGCAAAAAGTTTAATTCAAGATGACCTTAGCAAACTGGATAGCCATATTTTCTTTCAGGAGTACTATTCACAAATAGTGAATCTATTTGTAGAACCCGATAGAAATAATATCATACAGGCACAGGAAGGATTTAACTTTGAAACCGTGAATGATGGTTATCATCTTATTCAGCATAAAACCAAAGGTCTATATGTTTATAACTATAACGATGAAAGCAGAAAACTATTGCATTCAGTAGAAAATAAGGAATTCTTATCGCGAGATGATTATAGAAAGATGCAAATGTTTACTGTTCAGGTCTTTAATAACTTTTTATTTGAGAATGAAGGTGTTTACAAGAAAATACCGCAAGGAATTTTGGTATGGTATGGGAATTACGACCATGATACGGGTATTTCTGTCAAACCAATTGAGGCAGACGAATTGGTGGTATAAAATATTTCAAGCAGGAGGCATTTTTTATGATTGATAATCAAATAGTCCGTATTAAGGTAATAGGTGATTTTGCTTGTTTCACAAGACCAGATCTTAAAGTTGAACGAATGTCCTATCCTTGCATGACACCCTCTGCAGCGCGAGGTGTATTAGATTGTATTTTATGGAAACCGGAATTTCAGTGGTATGTCAGAAAAATATGGGTTTTGAATCCAGTACAATATTTTACTGTTAAGAGAAACGAGATAAACTCCAAGCAAGGACGCAATCCGATAATAATTGAATATAAACGCGCTCAAAGAAACAGTATTGTTTTAAAAAAGGTTGCATACATTATTGAGGCTTCTATTTATCAAGAGCCAATTTCAGACAAAAACCCACCCATGAAATATGTAGAAATGTTTCGCCGCAGGGTAAGGAAATGGCAATGCTGGCGCAGGCCATATCTTGGTACACGTGAATTTTCAGCTGAGTTTATGGAACCTGACAGTAAGGAAAAACCCATTTCTGAAACTATCCCTATTGGGAGCATGCTTTTTGACATTTTCTATGATGCAAAAGGTCACCCGGAACCTATATTTTTTTATGATGTAGCAGTAAAAAACGGTATTTTAAACTGCGAAGTCCCCGAAAATGAAAAAATGATGCACTCTAGCCACTTCCGTCCGCCACTAGACAGTGAGACTTCTGCCGTGATTTATGATTTTAACCAACAAGAAGAAATGGAGGCGGTGTTATGATTAAGGAATTAAGTGAACTTGGGAAAAATAAACGTTTAGAGAAAACTGGAAATAAATGGGTTCACGATGCTCTTAAAGAAGAGTTTATTTCTTTAGTCTTGACGATTAAATCAGATGGAAGTTTTGTTTCTTTACAGAGTATTGACAAGAAAAAAACTATGGCGGAGGCTGTGCAAAGGACGAGTGGTCCCAATGCACGGTTGCTATTAGACAATTGTGGTTATGTGTTAGGTGTTTATGATGATGAGAGCAATGCTTTTAAAAAGAAAGTCAAAGAAAAAGGCGAAAAGAATGCACATGAGATTTTTAAGAAAGACGTATCTGAAAAGTTAACTCTATTTTTAAAGCGATTAAATGAAATGGCTGATTTAAATGAGTTAAACCCTGTGTCAGAATTTTACAACAACAATAAACAAAAAGGTATAGATATTGTGAATCAAGAGTATTTCTTAAAAAATATTTCTAAAAAGGATCGGAGCGGGAATATAGCATTATTAGTGTTAGGCGAAGATAATTATGTTCATGTATATGATTCAGTTTACAGAATGATAGTCAGTAATTATGAGGGAAATCAACAAAAATTAATGTCTGGTGTGAAAAAAAAATGTGCTGTTTGTGGAGAAGTAAAATTCCCCGTTGGTGATTTTACTCATTTTCCGATTAAAGGTGTGCCAGGTGATAAAGAACCAGCAGGTGGAAGAAAATTAATTTCTTACAATGGTGAACCGTTTGAATCGTATGGAATGGTTGGTAACGAGAACTGTATGATGTGCACCAATTGCGCTAAGACTTATGTAGAAGGATTAAATTGGCTTCTTTCAAACGGCCCAAAAGTCTTAAACAAAAAAGGAAAGGAATATACTGAATATACAAACCGTAAAAAACTCGGTTTTGATACCACAATAGTGTTTTGGACTCGTGAAAATGCTCAATTAAAGGAAATTGGTCTGCTGGATACTCCAGATGAAGCGGAAATATCTAATATGATTGATTCAGTAACTTCTGGTGATACAAGAAGTACAAAGTATATAGAAACGGACATGTTTTATTCCTGTACTCTTTCTGGCTCTGCTGCGCGTATTTCTGTTCGCGATTGGATAGAAACCAGTCTTATCGATTATCGTAAAAATATTGCTCGATGGTTTCAAGATATTGAAATAGAACAGTATGATTATAATGCAAAGAGAAGCCAGAGATACTACTCTCGGCTTTACGAAATTGCACGAAGTTGTCAAAGGAAAAATAACGATGGAAGGTATGATGAAGATGATGTTGCATCATCAAGAATTGCTGCTTATTTGTGGAATGCGGCACTTAAAGGTACATCGCCACCGTTATGGATACTAACCAAAGTGCTTCAGAGAGCGCGTTTAGATAAATACGGTGTTACCGCTGAACGGGCAGCTTTGATTAAGCTTATTTTAAATCGTTACAATAGGGGAGGTGATTTTATGGTTCAGGAAAAGTTGGTTCAAGGCAACAAACCAATTGCATATGTTTGTGGACAGATTTTTGCAGTATTGGAGAGCATCCAGCGAGCAGCTCTGGGAAAAACAAATGCCGGAATAAGGGAGCGGTATTTTTCATTTGCAATGACATCGCCATCACCGGCTTTTGGAAGATTATTCAGTTTAAGTTCAAAACATTTCACGAAACTTAAAGGTGAAAAACCGGGGCTGGCTGTTGTATTAGATAAGGCATTGCAGGAATTATGCAAAGATATAAAGATTGAAGAATTCCCATCAACTTTTACTCTTGAAGAACAGGGACAATTTGCAATTGGTTATTATCACCAAAGGCAGTCACAGTTTAGTCATTCAGAGTTAAAAGAAATCATAGAGGAGAAATAATATGAGTGATACAATAAAAAACAGGTATGATTTTGTGTTTCTATTTGATGTAAAGGACGGAAATCCAAACGGCGATCCCGATCAGGTTAATTTACCCCGTGCCGATGCAGAAGATCAACATGGTTTGGTAACAGATGTGTGTATTAAGCGCAAGGTTAGGAATTATGTAATGTTAAAAGAAGAATTAAAGTCCCCTTATGATATTTTTATTAGGCAAGACAATATACTTGCTCCTATTATTGATTCTGTACCTGGTAATAAACCGCAAGACAGACAGAAAAAATTATGCGAAGATTACTATGATATCAGAACTTTTGGAGCGGTCTTATCAGTTGGAGAAAAAGGTGCAGGAACTGTACGTGGTCCTGTACAATTTACTTTTTCCAGATCAGAAGACCGTATATATCAGGCAGATCATTCAATTACACGATGTGCAGTTACAACAGAAAAAGAAGCAAAAGATCAAGAAAAAAGGGAACATGCATCTACTTTTGGACGTAAATCTACAGTACCTTATGCTCTCTATAGGATGCATGGATTTATCTCGGCTATGGATGCCGAGAAAACCGGATTTTCAGAAAAAGATTTGGAACTTCTCTGGGAATCTATTTTAAATGCTTTTGAACACGATCGTGCAGCTGCCCGTGGAGAAATGCGTCCGCGAAAATTGATTGCTTTTAAACATGATAGTCATCTTGGGAATGCTCGTTCAGGGGATCTCTTTGACCGTATTAGCATTAAAAAGAATATTGATTTGCCAAGAAGATGGGAAGATTATGAGGTTTCATTGAACAAAGAAAAATTACCCAAGGGAATTGAGCTAATCGAAATACTGTGAATTTATGTACGCCGAAGACGACCTTCTTCAATTATCAGCATTGCAGCATTTTGTGTTCTGTCCAAGGCAGTGCGCTTTGATACATATTGAACAGATATGGATTGAAAATCTTTTTACTGCTGAAGGCAGGATAATGCATGATAAGGTTCATAACGAAGGAACAGAGAGCAGGGGAAATATTAAAATAGTAAGGGATGTTGCTTTACGTTCTTTGGAATTGGGCTTAAGCGGTAAGGCAGATGTAGTAGAATTTCATAAAAAGGACGATGGGAGTATGATTCCATTTCCTGTAGAATACAAAAGAGGCAAACCTAAGTCTGATAATTGTGATAAAGTTCAGTTATGTGCTCAGGCGTTGTGTCTTGAGGAAATGCTGAATGTAGAAATATTAAAAGGTGCATTGTTCTATGGGAAAACCCGGCACAGGTTTGATGTAGAGTTTGATGAACATTTACGAAGCGAAACTAAAGAAACTGTTAATCGCTTGCATGAATTCATTAAACAGGGAATTACTCCCAAGCCAAGTTATACTGAAAAGTGCGAATCTTGTTCTTTACTAAATATCTGCCTGCCCAAAACTATAGAACATATTAAATCCGTGCAAGAGTATTTTAAGCGGGAAATCGAATTCACTTGAAATAATTCCGTAAAAGATGTATAATATAACCTGAATATAACAATATAAGGTTATAAAATGGCTACAAAATACACCATATTGTCAAAAAAAGACGCCAAATTACTTGAAGAAGCGATTGTTCGCTATGGGCGCATTATAACGTTTAAACAATTACAAAAATTATTGAAAGATGTATATGAATCAAATCAAGCAATCAGGAACAGAATTTCATTTTTAATAAAATCCGGCTGGCTTGTCCGGATAAAAAATGGTTTGTATGTTATAATTACCGACATAAGCAGTTTGTCTTTTAATGATATTTCAGGATTATCTATCGCACAGGCGCTCAACAGGGATTCATATATTTCATTTGAAAATGCTTTGCAACATTACGGAATGTTTGACCAAATGTTGACAACCGTTGATGCTGTAACGTATAAGAGGGCGAGGAAATATAATATGCAGAGTATTAAGATAAGATTTTTTAAGATAAAAAAAGGACTTTATTTTGGTTTTAACCGGCAACGTTCTGATGTGGGGCTGGTAAATATTGCTTCAAGGGAAAAAGCATTGCTTGATATGCTGTATTTTCGTTCCGGTAATTATAATATAAGTTTGATATGGGAAAAGATGAAAGAATATAAACAGGACATTGATTTATTGTTCTTAAAGAAATCCGCTATTAAATTCGGGATTGGAACAATACGCAAAATGGGTTTATTGCTTGATACCCTTGGCGTTAATACCGAAGATTTGTATTTGCATATCGCCGGGAATAGGGGATATGATAGAATGACTAAAGAATCACGAATATTTAACTCAAAATGGAGGGTTTATTTTGACGACAAAATTATTATCTAAACAGGAACTTATTATTTTTAACAAGCGCACCCTGAAGTACCCGTTAGCAGTTGCCGAGAAGGACTATTTCTTGGCGATAGTTTCAAAAATTATATTTGATTCATCCTTGCGTGACAAGATTGTTTTTAAAGGCGGAACCGCCATCCATCATTGTTATCTGTCTCAATACCGCTTTTCGGAAGATTTGGATTTTACCGCAATTGATAAAAACATAACACCTGAGGAAATAAAAAAGGTTTTAGAAAACAACGATTTTCTGAGGGTTAAAAAGGAATATTTTTCAAAAGCAACCATAAAATTTGAAAAAGTGCAGTATTCGGGACCGCTGGTGTTGGCAAATAATCTAAAAGTTGAAATAGATTTTATTCAGAATGTTCTACTTCCTGCCAGGCAGGTAGAATATAAAAACGAATGGAACATTAAAACTGATGTTATGATTATGGATGCGCGGGAAATTTGCGCCGAGAAAATACGTGCTTGCAGTGACAGGGCAAGATACAGAGATTTTTATGATCTATTTTTGATGTTTGAGACATTTAATCCTGCATGGAATGAAATATTGGTACTTATTCGCAAAAAGGAAATAAGAAAAACTATATCAAAAAAATCAATCTCGCAAAATTGGTTGTTGGCATTGCAGGAAAAAAAGAAAGAATTAGCTCAAATTCATTATAAGCGTCCTGTTGAAGATGATTCAATAAAGTCTTTTATTGATAATTTTTCCTTTTAAAGAAATAAACCTCAAAGAAATAAAATGAAAAAACTTTTAAATACTCTTTTTATAACAACGCAAGGTGCTTACCTTAAT
>MNXB01000041.1 GCA_001871125.1 Elusimicrobia bacterium CG1_02_37_114 | reverse complement strand
AGTTGTCTTTCCGCCCTATTATTTGTAGGTTCAATTTCTGGGTTATCAAGAAAAGTTAATAGTTCTTGATTATATTTAATAATTCTTTTTTGAATTCTTTTTATATCATCATTTTCTGAATCACATTTAACAAATTCTGTCAATTGTTGTGCGACTATTTCTTTAAATGCTTTTAATTCATCAATAGTTTTTTCTCCTGTTTTATATTTGTTCCAAATTTCTATTGCTTCCTTTAATATAGATTTTAACTGTTGAAATAATATCTGGTCATTACTCCCCTCACTGATAAGTTTTTTATCCTCTATTGTTTTAATCTCATTTAATAAATGGGCTAAGCATTTTTGTTTAGCCTGTGCTTTAATAGGATTATATGCAGAATAAAAATCACTGATAAGTGTTCCATTATATTTCGTTCCCAGTGTATCTTCTACTATTTCACTGCCTCTACTTTTTTCAATTCTATAAAATGTAAATTCTTTATTTGTAAAGTTCCATAACCATTTATTTATTCCATTTACTCTCCAACCAGTTTCATCAGCATGTATAGATTTAGAATTCCGAATCAACTGTTTTATTTGCTCATATGCGGTTTCCCCATTTTTGGCTATATTTTTGTCATATTTAATAAAAGAAGGATATGTAATTTCTAAACCAAATATGTCAGTAAAGATTTTTTCTACTTTAAGATATGGGACACTGATATAACGGAAATACTCGCCAACTGCTCTGGCTACAGGTCCTATATGACTGTCAGGTATAAGACCATCTATTTTAGGATAAAGTACTTTTTTACAATCCCTGCAATAACCATAATGCATTTGCCAGCAAGTAACGTTTACTTTTATTTCAATATCTTCAATAATATGTTCTTTAAAATTTTCGTAGTTGGTAACCTGGTTTGAATTACAATACTGACATTTCTCATGAGTAACTTTAATATAATTATCAATTTTTGTTGGTCTAGGTCGGGTTCCACCACGATGTCCTACTGGTGCTCCTTTTTTCTTTGTTTCTTTTTTACAATCTGTCGTTTCTTCTTTTTTGATATTTGGTTTAAATGGTTTTCTGATTACCTGATTTAATTCTTCCTGTAAATTATTATTTTCATCTTTGATCACTTTGTTTTCCTGTTCTAATTTCAATATTTTTTGTTCTGCTAAATTCATTATTCTCTGCATATGTTCAATCCTTTTCTTCCAGTATTCATTTTCAGCAAGAACTTCATCAATAGAACGATTGTTAAGATGTGGACAGTTATTTTTATATTTACAATTAAACATTTATTTACTAATTCCTGCCCTAATAAGTTTTATATTCAACTCTGAAATATCTTCTATACCTTGCCAGATTTTATTGTAGTTATTTACCCATTTTTCAATTTTTTTTCTACCTTTTAGTGGTACATAGATATGATATGATCTGTTTCCTTTAGAATAAGATACCCGATAAAATGGCCCGTGTTGATATTTTTTACTTTTGTGACATTTACAATCCTTTCTAGCACAAACCTGGTACCATTCAATAAAGGTACCCCTTAACACTTTGGTCAACGCTGGTAGTTTTTTTGATACTTCTTGTTTCATTTTGTTTAGTTTTTGAACTTGATTATTCATATGTTTTACCCCCTTATTCTGTATCATTATTATGATACAGATATTTTAACAAAAAAATATAATAATGTCAAGTCTTATTTAAAATTTTTGCGTAGGGTGAAAATTTGACATCCATTGGTTTTTATGGTAATATAAATTAGTAGTGAAAAAGTTAAAAAATTAGTTTTTACTGAACTAATATATTACGACATATTTACAAGATTTGCTAACCTGATTTTTGGCATCTGGTTTACCTGTTGATTCTGTAGCTGGTTTACTTTTAATGCATTCATACCTGCGGATTTTTTGAAACAGGAAATTATAAATATCTCGTCCATCTAAAGATGGACGCTACCCCACGATGTTTTACCGGGTAAAACAATACACGGGGGCAGGCTGTAGCGTCCAGTTTTAACTGGACGAGTTTTCTTAAAGAATTAAATTTAGTAATATGCTAACAAAAACGGCCGTAAACAGCATTATAGAAATAATTTTTAATGTATTTTTGACACCCAACTCTTTTAACAAAGTGAAAAATGTCGCGATACAGGGGAAATAGAGCACTAAAAATATAGAAGCAATTATAAGTTGTTTTATATTCAGATTAAAGGGAATAAGCAATGCGATAGAAATATCTTTTCTTAAAAATCCCAAAATCATTACAGAAACCGTTTCTTTGGGCAGTCCTAAAATACTTACTATAGGTTTTCCCAGGATGTTAGCGATAAGATTTGTTATTCCCAGAACGTCTAGGATACCTACAATAAATACACCAAGAATTATTAACGGGACAGCTTCCGTAAGAAACGCTTTTAACCGTATCCATAGTTTTTTAATTAACGTTGGTATATGCGGAACACGATACGGAGGGATTTCTACAAACAACTCCGGTGTTTCGCCTTTGAGAATTTTATTCAGAATGAATCCGGTTATTACGGCAATAAAAAATAATATTGAAAATGTTAATATCAAATATTTGGTTCCATAAGGTCCAACTAAACCTATTATCATCGCTGTCTGCGGCATACAGGGCGCGCTCATAAGAATTAAAGCAGTAGCAATTATTTTTTCTCTCTCAGTTTCAAGAATTCGTGTAGCAAGCATACCGGGAACTTTACAGCCGAATCCAAGAAGTATAGGTATTGCCGTGTAGCCGTGAACCCCTACTTTATGTAAAGCGACATCCAGCAATACCGCTACACGCGGTAAATACCCGATATCTTCTAAAACACTTAACACAAGATAGAATGCAAATATATACGGTAAAACTACAACAAGGGGAATATAAAGGCCTGTGGTCAGCAAACCGAAGGATTCCATAACTTCAGGCGTTGTTCCCAAAAATAAATCCTGTAAAAATTTTACCGGGAATATTTTAATCACAATATTTGTTACAAACGGAAAATAATAATTATTAAATGCAGGGTCAAGCAGAGAAATCAGTCCCTCGCCGATAAATCGGACTGCCTTAAATGTAAGATAAAGAATTATTAAAGCAAACGGTATACCTGTTAATGGTTGTATGGATATGTCTGCTAATATGTCAAGGAAAGTATGATGCCTGTGAGATAATTTTTGGACACGGGCAATAATATTTCCGATTTCATGCCATTTCTCCTCCTCTGTATAATTAAAAGTTTTAGATTTTGCTTCCTGCAGTCTATTGACCAATTCTTTTATGCCTTCGCCGGTTCTTCCGCAGGTTGCGACAACAGGCACTCCTAAGATTTTTTCCAGTTCTGCTACATCGATTGAAATACCGCGGTGTTTAGTTTCATCCCAGAAATTCAATGCTACAATAACCGGAACATCTCTTTTTAATAGTTGTAAAGTAAGGTTTAGATTTCTTTCTAAATTTGTAGAATCAATTACATTAACTATTATATCGTCATCTTGTTTAAGCATTTCCACAGCAACTTCTTCTGCTTTTGAAGTGGCTTCAAGAGAATACGTTCCGGGCACATCAATGATCTCTAATTTCTCTTCACCCAATTTCATACATCCTTTGGTGAATTCAACTGTTGTTCCCGGATAATTTGAAGCAATTACATTCACTCCTGTTAGCCGTGAAAAAATCACGCTTTTCCCTACATTAGGATTTCCCATCAATAATATTCTCTGCATTGCAAACGCCTCTTATTTATTAAGCCGAAGGTTTTATTATAACTCTGCGTGCCATGCCATAAAACCGACTGTTATGTCAAGTAAAAAAATCAATATTTATTTTTTACACTTATCACACAATCCATAGAATTGTGTAACATGGCTGTTTATTTTAAAGTTATATTTTTTTGAAAGACCTTCTTCTGTTTGTTTCACTAACGCTATTTCTTCTTTAATAAAATCCGTATAATCAACTACTTTACCACATTTAGTACAAATCAAATGGTGATGATGCTGTTTATCTTGAGCCTCTAACAATTCGTATCTTGAATGGCCATCGCCAAAATCAAATTTATCGACAAGCCCCATCCTGACCATCATATCCAGTGTTCTGTAAACCGTTGTAAGGCCTATGCCCGGATATTTTTTATGAATCATAAAATAAATATCTTCTGCACTCAGGTGCTTTGTCGTGGAATTCAATACCTCAAAGATAACCCTCCGCGGTAAAGTTAACCTGCAACCACTACCTTTTAATTTATCCTTCCAGTAACTATGTCTATGGTGCATAGCGCCTCTTGTTATTGCTATTGAAAATCATTTTCATTAATATTATACCATTAAAAACAAATCCTGTCAAGTGCTATAACAGTGCTATAAAAAACTTTAACTACGATTTGTTAATCAAATTATAAATAAATTTGAGGTCAATATTGTGCCTGACTAAATCGGCGAGTTTATCATATTCCTTTTCCTTATATCGGAGATATGATTCTGAGAGGGGGGGAAAGCCTGATTCAGGTTTAACCAAACATTCCAGGAATTTCTTTCTGAAAATGTCATTTTCAAATAGACCGTGGATATATGTACCTAAAATTTTGCCGGATTTCGAAACACTGCCGTCTTTTATATCAACCTTTTTATCCGATTGTTTGACAATCCTGAAACAAAATCCGGAATTTCGCAATGTTTTTGATTCACCCATATGTATTTCATATCCTTTAATAATACCTGAATTGAATACATTATCCCGGGCACATATTTGATGAGTTACTTTGTATTTAAGAATAGTAGTGCTGACAGGTAATAGACCCAGTCCCTTTACTTTTTTACGGGTAGTTTCTATTGAATGCGGGTCATTTATTTCCTTCCCGAGCATCTGGTAGCCGCCGCAAATACCCATGATAACCTTATTCTTTTTTGACATTTTGATAATCCCGTCTGCATACCCGTATTTCCTTAAAAACAGCAAGTCGTCTATTGTGTTTTTCGTTCCCGGAATAATCAGGCAGTCAGGGTCGCTTATTTTTTCTCCGGGCCTGACATATCTTAGAATTACACCGGGTTCTTTTTCAAGCGGGTCAAAATCAGTAAAATTTGATATACGCGGTAAATACAAAACTTCAATTTTTATACTGGACTTATCCCTGCTTCTGGCAGAGTTTAAATCATCAAAGGAGACAGAATCCTCTTCAGGTATTTTTATATTATGAAAATACGGGATAACGCCTAAAACGGGTTTATTAGTTATTTTTTCAAACATTCTGAGTCCCGGTTTTAAGATTTCTATGTCACCGCGAAATTTGTTTATGATGACGCCTTTTATACGATTTCGTTCTCTTGGAGTTAAAAGTTCCAGTGTCCCCGCTAACCAGGCAAATACACCGCCGAGGTTTATATCTCCTACCAGGATAACAGGACTATCAAATAATTCTGCTGCTTTCATATTGACAATATCGTTTTTTCGTAAATTTATCTCTGCCGGGCTTCCTGCACCTTCTATTACTATAATGTCATTTTGTTGCGCTAAATTATTGAACGATTCCCTGATTATATTCAGCAGGCGGGGTTTATACTTATGGTAGTCCATTGCATCAAAATTTCCCATGGGTTTTCCAAGTACAATTACCTGCGCTCCTACATCGCTGGAGGGTTTTATAAGGACCGGGTTCATATCAACTGTCGGTTCTATTCCCGCACATTCTGCCTGGGTAACCTGGGCACGCCCCATTTCGCCACCGGTTTTTGTCACAAACGAATTTAACGCCATGTTCTGGGACTTAAAAGGCGCGACCCTATAGCCATCCTGTTTAAAAATCCTGCATAAAGCAGCTACTATTATGCTCTTGCCCACATAAGAACCCGTCCCCTGTATCATAATATTTTTACATTTTGATTTTTTCTGCATGGTTATTATGTTATAATAATTTTGGTGAATTGTCAAAAAAGTAGCGTTCCGTTCCGTTAAAGTGCAAATATTAAAGGAACGTATTCCTTTAATATGCAATAATTGAGGTGATAGGATGGTTAAATCACAAGAGATAGCAGATATTAATCCATGGTGGAAATTTGAAGATAGATTCCCTTTATTTGACCAGCAACTAAAAAGAGAAGGAACCTTTAAGATAGTTTTCAAAAGATAGACCGTATAAAGGAGTATTATATAATCAGTAAAGATACGGCAGATTTCCGGGAGACAGTACCGATTATACCCGCACATCTATTTCTTTTTACATTGGAGACATCAGAGGGGCATCTGTGAAAAATCATTTGCCAAAGTCTCTCTGCATTAAAATACGCACAGATACCAGAGCAAAAATTAATTGACTATTGATAGTTAAAATTGTAAAATATTATCATATTACATAGGAATGTATATTAAAATGCAAGAATTATTAGCCGATATAAATGTTAGGAAACCAAACGAACCCAATTTGAGCAAACTTCCTTTTCTTCATGCTCGGATTCTTGAACGTATTTATTACAATATAAGTCAAAATATTATTACTTCCATAGAGGATCTTTCTGATTTAACAGATTACCCACCCGATAGTAAGATTCTACAAGACGCAATAGATTCATTAATTAGGAAGAATTATTTATGTGGTAACTTAGATATAGGATTTAGTATTCCAGACTGTATAAGTGAGACTTATAAAAAACTTATTAATAAACTAGACTATAAACATAAAGTGTACTCTGATAAAATTATTAAATTCCTTGAGGCACCTGACTTTCCTTTATTGTTATTTGATGAGTATAGAAGCATTAGCGATTTAAATAAACTCGGGGTTATCCATAAATGGTACAATTATCTTGAGGATTTTCCATATACATTGATTGAAGACAAAATAAAAGAATACAAGGTAAGACATAGAGCATTAATTGTAGATCCCTTTTGTGGAAGCGGGACTACTCTTATTTCAGCAAATATGTTTCGATGCAATGCTATTGGATTTGATGCCAATCCTCTTATGACATTCATCTCCAAAATAAAAACAACTTGGGATATTAACTTAGATAACTTTGAAGTAGATGTTATAAATATTTCAAGCGAATTTTTAAATAAAGTCCACTATCTGGATAAAACTCATTTTAAGAGTAAATTTCTAAGAACTATGCCTAAGCGCGAAATTGACCAATGGTTAAGTATGACATTGAGAAAAGAAGTAGCGTTACTTAAAGACATTATCACCGAAAAGAGTACCGATAAGATTCGCGGATTACTGTTATTAGCATTATCTAAATCTTGTTTTGATGCATCTTATGTCTCTTTGTGTCCCGGGACTACTTTTTATCCTTTTAGAGAAAGGGCAGAATTTTGGGATATTTTTACTAATAAAATAATTCAAATTTATAAAGATTTAAAAGCCATTCAAACATTTAATTCTTATGGCAAATCAAAAGTAATAACAGATACTTGCTTAGATGCTAAAAAATATATAAAAAATAGCACCATTGATTTTATGATAACATCACCACCCTACCCAAACGATCTAGAATACACAAGACAGACGAGACTGGAACTATATCTATTAGATTTTGTTTCCAACATGGACGACGTTCAGTCAATAAAGAAAAAAATGGTCAAAGGAAGCACAAAGTTAATATTCAAAGAAAGCAATTCTTCTAAATTTATCGACAAATTCGATGAAATAAATAGTATATCAAATCAGATTTATGAACAAACGAAACACAAAAACTGGGGATTTGATTATCCTAGAATGGTAAGAGAATATTTTGGTGACATGTATTTATGTATGAAAGAATTCCATCCATTATTAAAGAAAAACGCATGTTTTCTCTTGGTTGTTGGCGATCAAACAGTAAAAGGTGTTTATATTCCTGTGTGTGATATACTAATAAAAATGGCAAAAAAAATGGGCTATAATGATTGTAAGAAAGAATTATTTCGGATACGAAGAAGTACAGGCCACAATATACCTTTACCAGAAGAAGTTGTAGTCATAAGGAAATGAGGTGCTTTTAACGTGAAAAGACCTTGGGAAATATTCGGTTATCCCATTAATAATGTTTCTCCTCAAGCAAAAACATCAAGAGCAAATTACAACTGTCCCTATCTAAATATGAAATGTAAAAAACAGAGCAGAATGATTAACTATCCTCTTGGAATTTGTTCTGTCCAATATGGAAAAGATATTATTGCGATTTGTCCCGAAAGATTTTTGCAGAGCAAGATAGTGTTTGTGGATATTAGTAAAGAGATTTTTGGAACCACAGACAATATTCTTCTTTTTTCAGAAGTTCGTTTAAACAATATAGGTAGTTTTGATTTTGTCCTTGTCAAACATAAACCATTAAGTAGTGACATTGAAGATTTCTGTATAGTAGAATTTCAAACTGATTCAACAACCGGGACAGGAGAGTTGGTTACCGCAATGAGTGATTTTATGAAAAATAATTTGAAGGATGATAGTTATAATTTTGGTATGAATACTTATAATACAATAAAACTTTCCTATATACAAATGCTTATAAAAGGTCAAGCTATGGAAAATTGGGGTAAGAATATTATTTGGGTAATGCAAAGTTATGTTTTTGAAAATATGAAGAAGAGATTTATTCTAAAAAACCTAAAATACAAGACCTCGAACTTTAATAAGTTCTTTATATACGACTTGGCACGTAGAGAAAATATATATACGATGAAACTCTGTAAGAAATATTCAACTACAGTTTCAAACTTATTGAAAGCATTTAAGCATCAGCCAATACCTGATTTAAATGAATTCCTAAAAGTTTTAAAAGAGAAGATAAATTTGAAAATAGGATTGAAAATCAAATAGATGTAATTTATTTTGTAACATCCCGATATTAAACCCCAATGCTAAAACCGATGAAGACACCCACCCCCCTGAATTACTGGATATTATTGAATCTAAAAGCCGCGAAATAGCAGAAATAATAGTTAACCTACAGAGAAGGGATTGAGGAAATGAGCAAAGACCTGTTTGGAAACGATATTAAACCTAAAGAAATATCTTGTTTTATTTACCATGATGAGAGAGGCATACCGAATAAATGGCTTTAGGTTGACCTACTCGGTCAAGAGACGAACTCTAAATAATTTTTCTTTGTTATTACCTTAAAATCCGCATTTTTATAATTTTCTATCCAAATTTTCATGATGAAGTGATTATAACATATTCCTTGTAATTTGTCAATTTCAAGGAGTTATAATCCTTGAAATAAGCAAGTTAAGTCTTATGCTCGTCAAACAGGTGGTGGTGCCTTATGTCCTGACCGAGAATCATGAATATGACATCTTCTGCAATGTTTGTCGTATGGTCCGCTATTTTCTCAATGTTTCTTGAAATTAACAACAAATCAATAAAATACTCTGTCTGTGCAGGGTTTTCTATTATATAGTTAATTATTTTTTTGAAAACTTCCCGTTTCAAATCATCAACCTTTTCGTCCCTTAAGAGAATATTTTTGGCTATGTCGGAATCTTTGGTTATAAATGCCTTGATGCTGTCCTTAACCATTGACTTGGTGATTTCGGTCATTTGAGGAATAATCGGGAGCTGGATAAAAAACGGTTGTTTTACCAGACTGGTGGTGTTCTGGGAAATGTTTACCGCCTGGTCACCTATCCTTTCAAGTTCCGAGTTGATTTTCATAGCAGACGTGATTAACCTTAAATCTACTGCAGTCGGCTGGTGAAGTGCGAGTAACTTCAGGCAAATCTCATCAACTTCTATGTGTTTTTTGTTTACCTCTACTTCATCATTGAAGACGTTTCCTAAAGTTTCTTCTTTACGTTCAACAAGAGCTTTTATGGCGTTATCTATCATACCCTCAACAAGAGCTGCCATATCCGATAAATTTTCTCTTAATTTGTTGAGTTCCACATCAAAATGTCTTTCCATAATAACCACCTCTTTTAATCCCCCTTCTTATTCCCCTGTTTCATCCTGTGGACTTTATTAAAGGGGGGAGAGGGGGATTTTATTTAACCGTAGCGACCTGTAATATAGTCTTCCGTTTCTTTTTTATCAGGGTTAGTAAATATTTTTTCAGCTTTATTGAATTCAATCAATTTTCCGAGCAGCATAAAGCCCGTATCGTCAGAGACCCTGGCTGCCTGCTGCATGTTATGAGTGACTATAACGATTGTATAATTCTTTTTAAGTTCAAGCATAAGTTCTTCAATATGCATTGTCGCTATCGGGTCCAGAGCAGAACAGGGTTCATCCATAAGAAGTATTTCCGGCTTTACCGCTATAAGGCGGGCAATGCATAACCGCTGTGCCTGCTCCAGCGTAAGATTCAGGGCGGAAGTTTTTAGTTTATCTTTTAACTGGTCCCAGAGAAGGACGGATTTTAACCCCTGTTCTACAGTATGCTCCAGTTCATTTCTTGTTTTTGCAATCTTATGTATCTTCAGGCCAAAAGCTATGTTCTCGTAGACGGAGAGGGGGAACGGGTTTGGTCTCTGAAAAACCATCCCCACTTTCCTTCGTAAAGAATCTATGTCAGTGGTCTTACTAAAAATGTTCTCGTTATTAATAATTATACTACCGTCGATATGGACAGTTTCTATCAGGTCGTTCATCCTGTTAAAAGTACGCAGTAGAGTTGATTTCCCGCATCCCGAAGGCCCTATTATGGCAGTAATACGCTTTTCTTCAATAGAAAGATTGACATTTATTAGTGCATGAAAGTTACCGTAATAAAGATTTAATTTTTCTGCTCTTATAAGAGACATATTAACCAAACTTCCCGGAAATATAATCTTCAGTCCTTTTATCAGACGGGCGGACAAATATTTTTTCGGTTGTATCAATTTCAATAAGTTCTCCCATCAGAAAAAATGCCACCCTGTCAGACACCCTTGCCGCCTGTTTAACATTGTTCGTGACTAATATAATTGTATAGTTGCTTTTAAGTTCCAGCATGGCATCTTCAACTTTTGCGGTTGAAATCGGGTCAAGTCCCGAGCAGGGTTCGTCAAAAAGTATTACTTCCGGCCCGACTGCAAGACTTCTTGCTATGCAGAGCCTCTGCTGCTGTCCGCCGGAAAGATTCAGTGCTGACTCGTTAAGCCTGTCTTTGACTTCATCCCACAGGTATGACGCTTTCAGACTTTTTTCAACTATTTCCATTAATCCCTTTTTTATCCCGTGCATTTTTGGTCCGTAAGCGATGTTGTCATATATTGACATAGGGAGGGGTATAGGCAGGGCAAAGATTATTCCTATTTTTTTTCTCAGCATTATTACGTCCATGTTCTTGTAAATGTCCCGGTTGTCTAACAGAATTTCCCCGTCCATCCTGAATTCATCTTTTATATCGTTTAACCTGTTCAGTGTCCGCAGGAAAGTTGTTTTACCGCTGTTGGCAGGACCGATTATTCCTAATATTTCATTAGAACGGACATCCAGATTAAGTGATTTAATAGCCTGGTCGTTTTCAAACCAGACATTGAGATTAGTTATCTTTATTCTGCTTTCTACCATTTTTTCTGACGCCTCAAATATGTCCGGACAATAATACCGAATAAATTCAAAGACAGCGTAAATACAATTAAAACAAGAGCAGTCCCGTAGGTTACACTCTTACTTATTCCCGGTATCTGGGTGGAAATTACATACAGATGGTACGGCAATGCCATTACCTGGTCAAAAACAGAGTTTGGCAGTTGAGGTAAATAAAACGCTGCAACAGTAAAAAGTATCGGTGCCGTTTCCCCGGTGATTCTGGCATTACTCAGCAGGGTACCGGTAATGATGCCTGGCGATGCATGTGGTAAAACCGCATATCTTATTGTCTGCCATTTTGTTGCCCCGAGCGATAAGCTCACTTCACGGAATGAACGTGGAACGCTGCTCATAGCAGTTTCTGTTGCAGTTATTATTGAAGGGAGCGACATAATTGCCAGGGTCAGACAGCCCGATACTATAGATACTCCCAGTTTAAGGGATATAACAAAAAGGGATAACCCGAACAACCCGTATACTATTGAAGGGACACCCGCTAAATTGACAATCCCTAATTTAAGTATGCGCGTGAAGTAATTGTTTTTGGAATATTCGGATAAATAAATACCGCCCAGGATCCCCAATGGAAGAGATATTGCAGATGCACCCAGGGCGAGATAAAATGTCCCGACAATAGCGGGGAATATCCCGCCGGACCGCATACCGTTTGACGGAGCAGTTGTTAAAAACTGCCAGCTAATTGCAGTGATACCGTTTTTTATTATAATCGCAATTATAATCAATACCGGTATAATAGTTATTAACGTCGAAACAAACAGTACTGCAAACGCTATCTTCTGGCTGATTTTTGTATTGAACATAACACCCTACTTCTTAATTCTATGTAAAAATACATCAGCAATAAAATTTATTATAAAAGTAATAATAAACAAAATTATTCCTACTGCAAATAGAGCATAATAATGGTTGCTGCCGCGTATTGACTCACCCATCTCGGCTGCTATTGTAGCTGTCAGCGTCCTGACCGGCTGCAAAAAACTATGAGGGATAACGGCAGCATTGCCCGTAATCATCATTACAGCCATTGTTTCTCCTATAACCCTTCCTATACCGAGCATTATTGCCGCAAAAATCCCGGGTGCGGCAGCTACTAATATCACTCTGTATAGTGCCTGCCAGTGCGTTGCCCCGAGAGCAAGCGCCGCTTCCTTATACCGTCTGGGTACAACGGTTATAGCGTCTTCAGCAATGGAAACTATCGTAGGCATTGCCATAAACGCTAACATTATTGAGCCTGACAGGGCAGTCAGCCCCGTAGGCAGATGGAAAATGTTTTTTACTAACGGTACAAGCGTTACCATACCGATAAATCCTATTACAACGCTCGGGATTGCAGCGAGCAGTTCCACACCGGTTTTTAAAAGGTCCTTTAATTTGGGATTAACAACCTCTGCGATATAAAGGGCACAGGCTACCCCGAGCGGGATAGAAATAATCATTGCACCCAGGGTTACTAACAAAGAACCCAAAATAAGCGGTAACATACCGAATTGTGCCGGGCTTGAAATAGGATACCAGTTTTTCCCGACTATAAAATCCTTGAATTGTACATATTTGAAAAACAATATCCCTTCTTTAATCAGAAATATAAAAATCAAAACAACAAATACTATTGACAGACTACCGCTTATAAAAATGATTTTTTCTATGAGAAATTCCTTGATTTTTTTCATTCTTACTTTACAGGTACGAAATCTGTTTTCCTGACTATTTCCTGTCCTTCCTGTGAAAACGCAAAATCAATAAATTTTGTTACCATTTCCGGAGCGTCTTTTTTTGTGTAAAGGTATAGCGGTCTTGAAATTGGATAGGAACCTTTTTTTACAGTGTCAATGGATGGTTCAATAAAAGGCATTTTAGGTCCTTTTGATACTGCAACCAGTTTCTGATTTGGACTTATGTAACCCATTCCATAATAACCGATTGTTCCCGAATTCTGGGCTACTTCATCCGCAATTGCCTGGGAGGAAGGCAACAGGAGTGCATTCGGTGAAAACTCCTCGGTCCCCTTTGGATTGCCTTTTCTGAGTACATGTTCCTTGAAAAACACATGAGTGCCGGAATTAATTTCCCGCGATAGAATAACTATACTGGAATTATTGCCTCCCACCTCTTTCCAGTTCTTTATCTTTCCCATAAAAATGTCACTGAGCTGGTCAACCGTCAGTTTGCTTACCGGGTTTTTTGGATTGACTACAACAACTATGCCGTCAAGTGCTGCTATATATTCCTTTTCTTCTATCCCGTTCTTTTTTGCCAGTTCTATTTCTTCAACTGTCATTTGCCGTGAGGCAGAAATAATGTCACAGTTACCGCTTATAAAAGACGCTATGCCGGTCCCGGAACCGCCGCCGGTAACGGATATGTTTATTCCGGGATTTTCTTTTGTAAATGCTTCTGTCCATGCCTGTGTGAGATTAACCATTGTATCAGAGCCTTTTATCTGGATTGAATTACATTTTTCTCTTGAACAGCCTGCAGTTAAAATTGCCAGAGAAACCGCTATACCCGCTAACAAACAGAAACTTCTTTTGTTCATAAAATTCACCTCCGTAATAACATTATAATCTATTAATGTTAAGGGAGTATAAAGGAAATGTTAATTTTGTGTTAAGACCGGCAGGTTTTGTTTTATTTAACTTCGTATAAATTTCTTTAATCTGTGCTTTGCTTAATGCGTTTATAGGGTTTGACGGATTGACTATTATAGCTATACCGTCCATTGCAATAACATGAGCTTTTGGGTCCCTTCCCCTGCCCACGGCTTTTTGCATTTCAACGTCTTTCATCGCTCTGGAAGCAGCTGCGATAACACAAGTTCCGTCAATCAATGAAGCGATACCCACGCCGGAACCGCCCCCCTTACCGTTATTGATGCCTCGGGATTCATTTCCATGAATTTCTCTGCCGCCATTTGCGCTATGGGTAAAACAGTGGTAGAGCCTTCTATTATGATTTTCTTCTCCGCTGCTTTTATCATTCCCGCAAATACTGCTGTTATAAAAACCGCAAACATTACTTTTTTAAATCTATCCATTTTTACTATACCTCCTCAGGTTAGAATTTGTAAACCAAATCAAATTGTGCAAGGCTTTTTGTATCTTTGGCTTCGTCTGTGGAACCTATCTTTGTAATCCTGTAATAATCCATACCGAAAGACAGGTTAGCGGTTATTCCGTAGTTAAACATTAACTCCATTCCTTTTGTGCCCGTTGCACCGCCGTAAGCATCCGAATCAGGGAAAATGTCGAGCCATGCGTCTTTTTCAAGATATCTCTGGAGCAGTTTAAGTTCCCAGTCGCCTTTCGAACTGACTTTATCGGAACCGAATTTTATACCGACACAGTTACCCTGGTTAACCGGGCTGCCGGTGGCGCTATTTGTAACATAATCTCCGAAAACATTGAGTGTATAACCCATAACATCAGGTATTTTTATATCCAGGCTCGGGTTCAGGCAGACATATTCAATTACAGGCGTACCGGCACCCGTATTGGTTTTGGCGCTATAGTCAAGTTTATAACCTTTAACCGAAGCGGTTTGATAATACGCAACGCCTAATTTTAAGTTTGTCGTTCCCAGAGGCTTATTTATAACAGGCTGAATTACATTGATAGATGGGTCACGGGATTTTTCCTTTGATGTGGACGAGTGGGCTTCGTCTATCAAAAAATACCCGCAGTTGATAAGAATATCCATATTGTTACTCCTGAATTTCATCGGCAATGCTATGCCGTCAGGATTCAGGTCGCCGTCCCATAATAAATCGGTAGTTTGCCAGACCGGATTTTTGAATTTGCCTATATAAGCGGTAATCCAGCCGGCAGGGTCATACTGGATGTAACCGTAATCTACCATCATTTGAGCTTTTGAGAACGTATCTCCGAAAGTATGATTGGTGGACCTCGGTTCGCCGTCTGAAACCGTAACGCTCACGGGAGTGCTGCCTGTTACGTCATAAGTCTTTGCCGCACCGGTAGCAAAGCCAAAACCCGCAGAAAGGTTATCGGCAATTCTCGTATTGAAACCAATTCTTAATCTCATTCGCATTCTTTCCCTGTCCGGTAAAGCCGAACTTGTAGCCAGGTCAACCTGGTAACGGGTTCTTAAATCTCCTTTTACCATGCTTTTTTTCATTTCTTCCCTGGTTTGAATAAGTATTTCCTGTGACTCTGCAGGGTCCAGCAAATTCTTTTCAACCAGTTTGTCTAAGAGCAACTCTACTTCACCCGCAAACACGCTACCGACAAAAAAACAAGTTTACCGCTAACAACAAACAGCTGATTCTACTCATTTTCATTTTAGCCATTTTGCTTTTTACCTCCCCTGTTTGCAGATTTCAACCATATTATTTTGTGTTAATTTTTATCTTCCTTAACGCTTTTTGTTTTATCTGGCGGACACTTTCTCTTCTTAGACCCAGTAATTTTGCTATTTCAGCAAGCGGCATTTTTTCTTCAAAAAAATGTTTAAGAATATCCTTTTCTATCTGGACAATATCGTCAAAAGGGATACCCGGGCTGCCGTATTTACCCGCAATGCTTTTCACCAGTGCAATATATTGGTTAATGAAATCATCGTTTTTCATTTCACTAATATTATACTGAACGGATGTTAAGTTAATATAAGCGATAAATAAATTTTGTGTTAAGATAAGGGTGTGAGTAATCGGTGACAGATTTACTTATTTATGGTGTTAAAAACTAATATAACCATTCTTTATATTCGGGCAAATCTTTCATATCTTCATATAGCCAAACCATTCTATCTAAATACCAGCTTTTCCCTAAATAGGCTAAAGATATACCTAATATTGCAGGCCATATAGCCAGCTTTACTATAGCCCAAATTGCTAAAATCATCCCTATTGATGAAATGGAATTGACAATCTTAGGTAAAAATTTATGATGCCCGGGTATATCTATTTTATCTCTGTTTAAATAAACGCGTTCTCCCAGAACAGATTTTGATGCCCAGTTTTTTGTTGATTTTGGTTTCTTGAAAAATATGGGATTAAAAAACATCCAAGCCAATGATATTATTGCCGGGATGAGATGCCACCAGCCGATCCAGATTCTGCTCCAAAAAGCTAAAACAATTATCGGCAATACCGAATACCTTGTCCAAGAAAGTATCGGGACGGTTCTGATAAATATACAATTAAAACTGTAAAATAATTGATTTATTTCAGGCGGGACTTAATCCCGATAAGTCGGGATTTCGCTATCGCTCAACATAATACACAAGATTGTTAAGTGGGGCATCCGATGCAAATCTGACGCAAAATCTTGAAAACCATACGGAAATCTGACGCATAAATTATACAATTAGTTAAATTTTCTTATCTTTTTAAGTTTTGTTTTTATCTCTTTTTCGGTAGGAAGTTTTTTTCTATATTCAGCAACGAATATTTTATTTTCAAGTCCACCAAGGGCAAAATGAACCTCTTCTTCGCCTTTGTATTCGCACACAATCAGTCCAATTGGATTTCTTTCCCAGTTATATTTTCTTTTTTCTTTATAGTAATTCAAATACTTATTCATTTGACCAACATATTCGCTTTTGAATTTTCCAACCTTAATATCCGCAATTACTATACATGGTATTCCTCTATGAAAAAATTCAAGGTCAACGGTATGTATCTGGTCATCAATAATAATTTTTCTTTGTCTACCTGCAAGTGAAAAATCTTGACCGAATTCCAAGAGCAACGCTTCAACATTTTTAATAAGTTCATCCTCAATTGTTTTTTCAGAATAATGTTCGTTAAGTTTTATAAAATCAAAATTGTAGGTATCTTTGAATATCTTTTCTGGTAGAGCGGGAATGGTTGGCTTACTTACAATCATTTTGCCTTCTTTGTGTATCCGCTCATATAAATGGGACTTTATTTGTTTTTCTAATTCACGAGTGCTCCATGTATTCTGTATTGTTTGTAATTCATAAAATTTTCGTTGTTTACCTGGTAATGACAATAATACTTCGTAATGGGTCCAACTTAATTGTAACCGCACTGCGGTTACAATTGGATATACTCTGTAAAATTTAACTGCCCTCGTAAGTGTTTGTCGTGCTATTCCAATATCATTCGCCAGATTTTCAATTATCCTTTCTCCGTAATCTGCTCTGTATTTATATTTCAGTTCATCTCTCGTAATTCGCTCACCAATTTGCCAATATGTCTGAACTCTTAAATTATCTACCGCTTTATATGCATGATATTTTGCTTTTTCAAGAATACTTATTACATCGTTGAGTAAGACATTGTATCCCTTTTTGTTAATATCGGATTTATGTTTGTTTTTAACAACCATATTTTTGTTTTTTATCATTGAGTTTTCCTTCGTATATAGTTTTATTATATAATATTTTTAGAGAATTCCCAAATAAAAAAGGTTAAATTTGTAATATACAACATTATGTAATCAAAAACCGTCCGTTTTTTGTTAAATTTGCCTATCATGGCAATTCTGACGAGAGTTTATCAAAAAAGGGGCATCTAAAATCTATACCCCTTATTCCCTATAAATATCCCATTTCTGTTTCTTACAGTATTCCCTCAGGTTGTTCAAAGTCATCACCTGCTTTCTGTATATCAATCCCGGATTCCAATTGTATATTAGCTTTGCCTTCGGATGTGTCAAAAAAACGCCATCCCGAGACTTCTAATAATTTATTGATTTTTATTCTGGCTTTTGCCTCTTTTTGCACAGATAAGATTATACTAAAAAAATACGGAAGGGGCAAACCAAAACTAATTTTCCCCTTGACAAATTATTTTTTGTTTTGTTTAATGTAGATATTCATAGTAATAAATACCAACCAACAGTAGGTTCCTTATGAACCAAAAGTAGGTTCCTTAGGAACAAAATAATTCATTGAGAGGAATAAAACTATGCCTAAAAAATCTAAAACAAACAACCAATCTGTAACTAAAGATGACCTGAAAAATTTTGCTACTAAAGACGATATCAAATCTGTAAAAGACGATATCAAATCTGTAAAAGACGTAATATCAAATATGGCAACAAAAATTATTGATAACATAGAAGATTTAAAAACATTAAAAGAAGCAGTATCAACTAAAGATGACATTCAACGAATAATAACCGCTATTGACAGTTTCGGAAGTCAAACTAAAGACCATGAACGTACGGCAGAGATTAATACACATCGTATAAAAGAACTTGAACCAAAAGTAGAAGACCACGAAAAACGCATCGGTAAATTAGAATCTCATCTACCACCGGTTTAAGTCCAGGACTACGCCACGTCTTCCCCGCCAGTAATATATAGAAAGTATCGGGACGGTTCTGATAAATAGAAAGTATCGGGACGGTTCTGATAAATATACAATTAAAACTGTAAAATAATGAAT
>MNXB01000095.1 GCA_001871125.1 Elusimicrobia bacterium CG1_02_37_114 | reverse complement strand
GAGACAGAAATATACTAAAGTTTCCTACTGCTTACCCGGACCAAAAGCTTTTTTGTCGTGTGGTGAAAAAGATCCAGAATCTGAAAATTTAAAAATTTTGTCCAAATTCAAAAATGTTGTTCCGACGAAGCAATAACAAAAAAATAGCGTTTTCACGCATTATTTAGGTAAAGCGTCAGAGATTGAGCCTTTTCTTAAAGCCCGGTTGAGCCGATGGGGAGCGGTTCAGGTAAATGACGCATTAAATATGGTTGTAATAACTGACTATCCCCAGAAAGTCAAAGACCTTGTTGAGTTAATAAAGAAATTTGATGTACCGGGTCTTAATGAATTCATGCGTTTAGAAACAATTTCTATCCCGCTCAATTTCACGGACCCTTCAATGGCTAAAAGTCTTGTAGAAGCGCAGCTTTCTTCGGAAGGGAGTTTGTTTGTAGACAGTGACCACAATGCTCTTGTTGTCACGGATTTCAAAAGCAAAACAGATGCAATTAAAAAGATAGTAAAAGAAATTGATTTGTTTATACCACAGGTTGTTATAGAAGTAAATATTTTAGAAATATCCGGAGATTATCTTAAAAAAGTCGGAATTGACTGGTCAGCACTTGGTTTAATGAGTGGTTCTCTGGGCAGTTCATGGGACGCTACTCAATCAAGAAGTTACAGTGAAAATAAATCACAAACTATCACTGAAACACAGTCGGGTGGCGTATATCAAAAAACCGAAGGACCGATTACCACAAGTATATCGGAAAATTATTCAAAGAAAACGCCGTATCCGAGCTGGTCTGTGAGCGGCAGTCTTGAAATTGATAAATTTTACAATTTTATAAATATATTAGTAAATGAAAACAATGGGAAAGTCCTGGCAAAAACAAAAATCGTTACTAAAAACAACAAAAGCGGGAACATTAGTACCGGAAAAAAAATATATTACAAACCAATGCAATATGGACAACGAAGTTCAGAAAATAGTAACACTACAACAGGATTAAGCCTGAGTATAACACCGCGGATTGGGCAGCTGGATATTGTAACTTTAGATGTCCAGTCGGAATTAAACAACTTTACGGGCTGGAGTCCGGATGGAAATCCTATTGTTATCAGTCGTTCAGTTAACAGTACAATCGTATTGAAAGACGGGGAAACATTTGTATTGGGTGGTTTTGAAAAGACAACCACTGTTGAGTCCGATAAGGGGATACCTGTATTACGTTCAATACTTCCGTTTTTATTCTCTCGTAAAATAAAGTCAGAAATTAAAAATGAAATTTTAGTATTTTTAACGCCACATGTAAAAAGAGAATTAGGCTATGCTCCTGAAAAAGATTTGGAAAAATTGAAATAATGTGTAGTATTAATGTATAATACTCTATAAATAAAATGAAAATTATAGCAGACTTGCACATCCATTCTAAGTACAGCAGGGCGACAAGCAGGGAAATGGATGTCCCCAACATAGTCCGATGGGCAAAACATAAAGGTATCGGGCTTATGGCAACAGGGGATTTCACGCATCCATTGTGGTTACAGGAATTAAAAAGGTATCTTAAACCAGTCGGATACGGGTTCTACGAATATGCCGGAGTAAACTTTTTTCTCAATGTTGAAGTCTGTAACATTTACAATAAAAACGGGCGCACAAGAAGAATACACAACCTGATTTTTGCACCGGGTTTTGATGTGGTTGACAGGATTAATCTCAAAATTTCCCGCTATGGTAATCTGTTTTCTGACGGGCGGCCAATTTTAAGTCTTGACAGCGAAGACCTTGTAAAAATTGTTTTAGACATTTCAGAAGATTGTATGATAATACCTGCTCATGCCTGGACACCGCATTTCTCTGTTTTCGGTTCTAATTCAGGATTTAATAGTCTGGAAGAATGTTTTGGAGAAGAAAGAAGGAATGTCCATTCAATAGAAACAGGTCTTTCCAGTGACCCCAAAATGAACTGGCGTCTATCCGGTCTTGATGAAATTACTTTAATATCTAATTCTGATGCGCACTCGCCTGGAAACCTCGGCAGGGAAGTCAATGTTTTTAACATAGACTCATCTCTGGTAAAAACGGATTTATACAGAGAGGTAATGCGGATAATTAAGACAAAAGATAAGAATAAGTTTCTATATACTGTGGAGTTTTTCCCTGAAGAAGGGAAATATCACTTTGATGGACACCGTGTCTGTAATGTCGGGTTGCACCCGAAGGAATCTATATCAAACAAAGATTTCTGCAAAAAGTGCGGCAGGAAGTTGACAATAGGTGTACTTCATCGTATAGAAGAACTTGCTGACCGCGACGAAGATTTTATACCAGAGAATTCCATAGGATACAAAAATATTATCCCTCTTGCAGAAATAATTGCAGAAGCATTGAATCTGGGCAGGGGAACAATAAGCGTTGAAAGGGAATATCTTGATATGGTCAACCGCATAGGACCCGAATTTGATATAATGATTAATATATCTGAACAGGAGTTGCTAAGGAAAATACAGCCAAAGATTGCCGAAGGTATAATAAAAACGCGCAGGGGCGAAGTTAGAATTGAGCCTGGCTATGACGGCGTGTATGGTAAAATAAGCATTGACTGGGCAGAAAAGGAAACCGATAGAGTTCAGGAGCAGCTCGTTCTGTTATGATACTATGTAAAATAGAGACAGTATCTTTTGATGAAACAGCGCAAATGGGCATAGTCCTGCTTGTTGAGGAACATGGTGAACGCGCTGTCCCGATATGGGTCGGTATTTTTGAAACACAGGCTATAATGATTAAAATCAAAGAAACACATTTTCCAAGACCGCTGACACATGATTTATTGAAAAGCTGCATGGAAAAACTTGGCGGTAAGGTTGAATATGTTCTAATAAATGACATCCTGGATAATACTTTTTATGCACAAATACATATCGTAAAAGATGACAGGAAAGATATTCTTGATTCAAGACCCTCTGATGCGATTGCACTTGCTGTAAGAGTAAATGTCCCAATCTATGTCAATGAAAAAGTTTTTGAATTTAGTGGTGTCAATAAGGAAAACTTCCTGAAAGACCAAAAGGAAAAATTGTATCTCTCATACCTTGAGTCTTTGGAAGATGATGACATGGGTAAACTCAAGCATTAATTAATATGACATTTTATGCGGATAATCTTTTATGGCACAGAAAAATGTTCTACGGACTTTCTTGAACTCCTTGTAAATAAAGAAAACGTTGTTGCCGTAACAACACAACCCGACAGGCCTTCCGATAGAGGATTAAACATCCAGCCATCTCCTGTAAAAACCTTCGCCAGGAAAAAAAATCTTCTGGTTTTTACACCGGAAAAACTCTCTGATAGAACTTTTCAAACCTCAATTACCAATCTCAAACCTGATTTAGGTATTATCGTCAGTTACGGGAAAATACTGCCAAAAGAAATTTTAAATCTGCCTGCCTATAAGACAGTAAATGTCCATTTCTCCCTGCTACCAAAGTATCGCGGGGCAGCACCTATACAGTGGGCATTGATAAACGGTGAAGAAGTTACGGGTGTGACTGTATTCTTTATTGACGAAGGGATGGATACCGGCGATATTATACTGCAAAAAGAAGTTACGATAAAGCCGCAAGACGATGCAATTTCACTTGAAGATAAACTTGTCCAATGCGGTCTCCAACTGCTGGAAGAAACATTGATACTTATGAAAAACAAAAAGATAGAACCAAAACCCCAGACAGGCGAACCCGGTTACGCTCCAATGTTGAAAAAAAACGATGGTGAAATAAACTGGAGCAAAAAATCAACCGAAATTTATAATCTTATCCGCGGGACAAAATCCTGGCCTTCCGCTTGGACACGATACCATTCAGGTAAACTGCTCAAGATTTTACAGGCAAAACCCACTTCTTTTGATTTTGCTGAGTCAGGAATATCCTTTACACCAGGGCAAATTGTCGGAATTGAGAAAAAAGTCGGTTTTATGGTGGGATGCGGTGAAGGATTATTGATTGTTGAACAGGTCCAGCCCGAAGGCAGGAAACCTATGTCAGCGTGGGACTTCCTGCAGGGAGCCAGATTAAAAGTCTGCGATAAAATAGGGACACATCCCATTTAATTCCACCCTACTCAAAAACTTGACAACAGGAGAAATTTAATATATACTTATTTCAGCAGGTGGACATAAAAGGTCACTTAATGAAATGAACTTTAAAGACATATACAGGACATTAGAAAAAAATAAATACTATGTCTTTTCATATAAGGATGTCCTGTCTTTCTATCCGAACGAAAAAACATCCAGCCTCAAAAAGTTAATTTACAGATGGAAAAACAAAGAATGGATTTGCACTCTAAAAAGAGGATTATATGAACTTTCTTATCCTAAGGATTTTACTATCCCCGATATGTATATTGCTAACAGGTTGTACGAACCTTCTTATGTTTCACTGGAAACCGCGCTCTCTAATTACAGCATAATACCGGAAGTGTCAATGGCAGTGACTTCTATTACACCAAAACCCACGAGGAAATTCAAGAACAAACATGGACTTTTTATCTATAATACGGTCAAACCAGAAGCTTTTACGGGATATTATGTGGAAAAACAGGGTTCTTTTGATATTCTTATCGCAGAACCCGAGAAGGCTTTAATAGACTATTTATACTTTAGAGCATACCGCAATAAGAAATCGGTTTCCCTGAACGAAAGATTGGATAAAAATATAATTTCAAGACTCAAAAAGGAAAGACTAAAAAAATACGCACAACTGTATAATCTAAACTTAAGAGAACTATATGCTTACTTATGATTCTTTAATTGAACAGGGGAAGTCCAGAGGACTTCCTCCAACAAAAATCCGGGGTATTTTGAGAGAGTACCTTCAGATTCTTATTATGAAACAACTCTGTAAAAATGGAAGCCAGGGAAAATTATATTTTACAGGCGGGACGTATTTGCGATTGGTTCACGATATAAAAAGATTCTCTAAAGATTTAGATTTCAATACAAACAAAATGACAAAAAAAGAATTTGAAAATCTTATAGAAAATGTAAAAAACGAATTAAAAAGATTGGGAATAGAATCTAAAATAAAATTTGCTCATTGGGATAATGTATATGTTTCAAAACTAATCTTTCCTGAGATAGAAAAAATATACAATATTGTATCGGAGCACTCAAAGAAAGAAGGTATAGTTATAAAAGTGGAAACGAATAGACCCAAATGGAAAATAAAAAGTGAAACCCAGGTAATTTCGGGATTTGGAGAATTCTTTCCCTGTATATGTACAGACAGAGGTGCGCTATTTGCAGATAAAATAGATGCACTTACTAAGAAAAGCAGAGGAAGACATTTATACGATATTATGTTTATGCTTTCAAATAAGTTTCCTATTGACAGGAATATTCTGAAAACTTTTGGTATAAAAGATGACCCTATAAAAGTTATATCTAATAGAATAAAAGAACTTTCAAAAACTGAACTAAAAAAACAGGCTGAGACATTGAGACCCTTTCTCTTTGAGGAAAGCGAGGCGGAATTGCTGGTAAATGCTCATGACATTATTCCTCCACTATTAGAAAAATATAAAATAGGGACAGCGACCATTTAATTGATAAAATGATTGTTGTTTGACGTATAGGAAATTCCTATACATTAAAATAGTCCGTCCCGATAAATCGGGACGTTACAGTAGCGTCCAGTTTTAACTGGACGATTCCTTGGCGAAGTATGCCTATAAGTGCAAGGCAGACTGGAAACATAAAAGAACAATCCCGATGTTTTTGATCGGGATTGGAAAAGCGTAGATTATTGTAAGAATACTTGACTTTATGTTTTGCCCATGATTTCTGTCAATTTTGGTTGAAAGTCGGAGTAATCAGATGAGAAAGTTAAGTATTGTGTCCCCAGAATTACCCCGAAGTTTTATTAGGGGAAGTCATAGAATGCCAAGGCATCGTGATCCTGGTATAGAACCATCCCCAATACTTAAGAAACGATGAAAAAAGTGAAGAGTCTCTATTCCATCCATTTTTTCTCAAATTTAATAGTTTTTATTTTATGTATATCGATATCCAATGGCTGGGAATTATTAGAAAAAGACCAGCAATTTATCAATCTCTATGAACTATGGGAGTCTCCAGTATATATAATTGAACCTAACCCTGCAAAAAAGGGTGATATTGTAACTGTAAAAATAGATGCATACGATGAAATAGGTATACAAAACAAAGCAAAGGAAACTCATTTAGAACACTTCAAAACCTCTTTTAAAATATACCCTTATTCAGTAAAAGTATCTTCTTATTCAGTACCACATGATAGATGGGAACTCAAATTTAAAATACACAAAAATGCTCCTGCTGGAGTTTATAAACTAAAATCAATAATTATGGACTTTGCAGGAAACCAATTGCATGCTCCTTCAATTCTTCACGAAACAGGGATTCTTTCTGATGGGAATATAAATGGTGAAGGAGGATTCCATGCATTTGATATTTTGGTAGTAAAACCATCAAAAATGGAATTTTATGCCCCATTACCCCCAGTTAAAAATTTAATGGCTATTATGGGTAAAGAAGGAGCTTTATTGCGATGGTTACCACCTGAAGATATAAAATTTGTAGGATATCATATTTTTGAGCGTATAGGAAATGAGGATAGCTGTATAACACGAAGTATTGATATTCGTTCAGATTATATTGTGGATTTAAGAAACGGAAATGAACGAGAACTAAGAGTCATACCAATAGATTCTTTAGGAAGAATGGGGTCACTTATTGATGCTCCAGTGATAAAAGTATATCCAGTTAAAGATGAAGATCCTCCTTTGGCTCCAATAAATTTAAAGATAACCGAACTTAAATGTAATTTGGTACATCTTGAATGGGAACATCCATATAGTATTATCAGAAGTTATAGAATTTATAGGTCAAAAGGATGGCCAATAACTGAAAATACCCCAAAACTTTTTATTGCTGCTACAAAAGACAATTTTTTTATTGATCGATGGGCAACAATAAGTTCTACTTATACCTATTATATTACTGCTTTAGACGGTTCAAAAAACGAAAGTTCAAGCTCTACTATTTCAGTCTATGTGCCTGATGATACTCCCCCTGCTCCCATAACAGATTTAAAGGCTTATCTTTACGGAGTAGCTAAAAATAATTATATAATCTATCTTGAATTGAGTCCTGTTGGTGATGATAATATGAAAGGTGTACCATGGGAATATGAAATAAGGACATCATCAACTAATTTATTGGATAATTATTTAAAAAGTAACGTAATAGAAACATATCCTAAATATCCTAAAGATAATGATCCATTCCGTGTAAGAAAATTTATGGCACAACCAATTAAATGCTATATATCTATACCTATTGATTCAAACAATAGATATCTTTTTGTCACTCCAGTAGATGAAGTGGGTAATAGGTCTGTAAGTAATCTTGTTAATTTAGAATTAAACCAACTGATAAAGACAGTTACACTAAAAGACAATCCTTCATTTAAAAACGATTCCTTTTTAAGATGTTTATTAGCTAGCAAAAGTGAAAATCAAGAAGAAATTATGAAAGTATTGGCAGAGCATATGGGTGTAAAAAATGCTATAAAAACCTTATGGAAGATTTCTACAAACAAAAATTATGAATCTAAAGAAAGAGTAATAGCTAGAATCTGGATTCCAATAATACTAGAAAAATTTGGGGATTTAGAATCTGCGTTAAAGTCGTATAGGGATATGAGCAATGAATCTATTGAAGGTAAAAAAATTTCTGAATGGGGGCCATTACCTCTTGGAGTCAATTACTACAAGACAGATAGTTATATAAAGCAACAAATCGATCACTTACAAACAATATTAAAAGAAGAAAATACAGAGAAATAGATGGCAAAACAGGGTAGAGACTATTTAATCTAATTTCTGTGTTTTGGGGGACGTTGAACACAGTTGACGAATTTACAGAAAGTGATTTTCCCCGACGGAAAAACGGGGATGGAGAGGGTGGTTATATTAATAACTGCAACTTTGATACTTTTTTGCAGTAATCATTTTTGAACTGAAAAGTAACGATTTTCTCCCGACAGACAACATCGGGATCATTATTTCACGTCTGCAGTAGCGGACGCAAAATACTAGATTTGAAACTATGGAGTAATCCGCTATAAGAAATAAAATGGAAAATAATCAAGAAATCGTCCAGTTAAAACTGGACGCTACAGTAACGTCCCGATTTATCGGGACGATTATCAGATATTTATAATTTACATTAGGAAAATAGAGTGAATCTTATCGTTAAATGTTTTACTGGATATTCATTTTTATAGTTTCACTGGCAGCTCTGTGGTTAATCTACCGATATAAAGGCAGAATAGCCTCTGCATGGTTTGTATTTGATGTTGTATTTGCAATTATTGTCACAAACTTTTTTCTGAATTTTATAGGATTAATTATTACTCTTATTCTGTTTCTGTCATTAATCGGGTATATTGTTTATACCTGTTTTGCAAAAAGATAGTTTGATAATCGTCCCGATAAATCGGGACGACTTTCTTATGAGAAAAAAAATTAATATAACTATTATACTGGTTTTACTGGGATGTATTCTGACTGCTGAACCCTTATCTGCGACACCCAAAAACATCATCCTGCTTATAGGCGACGGTATGGGATTTGAACAGGTAAAAGCTGCGGGAATGTATCTCAACGGAAAAGCGGGTACCCTTTCGTTTGAAAGTTTTCCTAATCAAGCTGAAGTAACGACTTATTCCGCGGATAGTTCCGTGACTGATTCCGCAGCTGCCGGAACAGCCATAGCTACAGGACATAAAGTCAACAATGGTGTTATAAGTATGGCTTATCCGGGGGATGGCAGTGAACTTTATACGCTATTAGAATATTTTAAGGAGAGGGGAAAAAGCACGGGACTGGTAAGCACCACTTATATGACACACGCAACACCGGCTGTATTTGGAGCACATGAGCCGAGCAGAAATAATATCTCTGAAATTGCAAGAGATTATCTTAACCAGACTTTACCTAACGTATTATTCGGAGGCGGAGCCAATGGTATGTCAATAAGTTCGGCTACAAGCGCCGGATACACGGTGGTAACTGACAGGACGGAGTTACAGGCATTAGATACTGAAAATGCAACTATGGTATCGGGGCAGTTTGGCAATACACACCTGCCGTATGAATTTGATGGGCTTGGAGCACTGCCGCATCTTTCAGAAATGACTCATACAGCATTAAATATCCTGGATAATGACCCGGATGGTTTCTTTTTGATGGTTGAAGGCGGACGGATTGACCATGCCGGACATAGCAATGATATTCAGCGAAATATATTTGAAACAATAGAATTCTCCAGTGCGGTACAGGCAGCGGTTAATTGGACACAGACAAACCCGGGCACGTTTATTCTTGTTACATCTGACCACGAAACAGGTGGATTAACCGTGCTTAAAAATAAGGGACAGGGTAAATTTCCAGATGTCTCGTGGACAACCACCGGTCATACCGGAGCAAATGTTCCTATATATGCATCAGGCGTAAATGCGGATATAATTTCCGGAATAATGGATAATACTGACATATTTGCTGTATGTACAAGTACAAAAAAATAGTACAACAGCGACCTTTTAATTAATAAGTAAGGCTCTCTAAATTTGGAGATACTCGTCCAGTTAAAACTGGACGCCACAAGAGATAAACAAATAAAAATAGGATGTGTCCCGAATTATGAAAAGATGGGTATTGGTACATTTTGGATTTCCGGCAATAGCTTTAGTTGGAAGTGTTTCTTCTAAACTACGGGAAAAACTGGAATGCTGGTTTGTGGACTGTAACAATTATTTAACTGAATTGTATTTTTCTAATAGTTCAAGAAAACGTCCAGTTAAAACTGGACGCTACAGTAAGGGAGAGGTTAATTGTTTCCTGTTACTGCCTCACTGCATACAGATGGATGATTGCGAACACCGTTTGGTGAAGACCATATTGAACTGTGCCGGCTGCGGCAAATGTAAAATTGCTGAACTGGTAAAATTTGGCGAAAAATATGGTATAATTATAAGAGTTGCTACTGGTGGAAGACTTGCAAAGAAATGGGTTAAAGAAATTAAACCGGATATAGTCGTTGCTGTTGCCTGTGAAAAAGAATTGTCTGAAGGTATTGTTGCTGTTTATCCAATACCGGTTATTGGTATACCGAATATAAGGCCAGAAGGTTACTGTGTCAGTACGAGTGTTGATGTAGATAAAGTACAAGGCATTTTGGAAAAAATTAAAAATGTAGTCCCGATGAATCAGGCAACTACAAAAGGTGGTGATTAATTATGAAAATCAGGATTCCACAATTTCTTTTACAGAAAGGGCGAACAATAAGGATTGAGCCCAAACCGCTTGATGGGGAAGATAAAGTACAATCTATTGAACAGCAGTTAAAAAGGAAAACCGCACAGGCTTTAATAGATTCATTAGGTGACGCCGACCCTTTCGTGCGCGCAATAAGTTCAGAAGTTCTTGGTAGATTGAGAGAGAGGGGTGCCGTTGCTCAATTGATTAATAGTCTACATGACCCATCAAAATATGTTCGTGAAAAGGCAGCGATTGCCCTGGGGCATATCGGAGACAGGGCTGCTGTGCCTGCACTGATTAAGGCACTGGAAGACGAGAGCGAAGAAGTCAGAGTAACAGTTGCGGGAGTACTGGGACATTTAAAAGACAGGCTCGCAGTGCCGGCTTTAACAAATTCGTTGAAAGACCCGAGCACAATTGCAAGGATGAAGGCGGCAATTTCGCTCGGTATTATAGGTGACCCGGCGGCTATTTCCGCCTTATTTAATTCACTTAAGGATGAAAATGAACTTGTCAGGAAATATGCATGTGAAGCATTGGGTAATATTGGACGACCTGCTGTATCTGCTCTATTGCTTGTATTAAAAGATGAGAAACTCCGTGCGTACGCTGCCCAGGCACTGGTAAAGATGAAGTGACCCCACGATGTTTTACCTACTCGGCAAAACAATACTCGGGGGTAACCAACTACTTAAGGAAAGGTAATATTGGTTACATGGACAAATTTGATTTCAAATCAGTTGATTCTAAGTGGCAAAGACACTGGGAAGAAAAAAAAAGTTTCCAGGTGAGCGAAAAATCATCCAGGCCTAAATTTTACTGCCTTGTGATGTTTCCCTACCCGAGCGGCCATATTCACATGGGACATGTCCGGAATTATACGATTGGCGATGTCATAGCAAGGTATAAAATAATGAATGGATTCAATGTACTTCATCCAATCGGCTGGGATGCTTTTGGACTGCCGGCAGAAAATGCTGCAATACAGCATAACATTGACCCTGAAAAATGGACTTACGACAACATTAATCATATGCGTAAGCAGCTCAAAGAACTCGGCATCTCTTATGACTGGTCAAGGGAATTTGCAACCTGCAGTCCTGAATATTATAAATGGAACCAGTGGTTTTTTATTAAAATGTTTGAGAGAGGACTTGCATACCGTAAATCTGCACCTGTAAACTGGTGCCCCTCATGTAAAACTGTCCTGGCAAATGAACAGGCGGAACACGGGCAGTGCTGGCGGTGCGATTCTGCTGTAGAAGAAAAAGAACTGGAACAATGGTTCTTTAAGATTACCGAATATGCAGAAGAACTGTTAGATGGACATAAAATGCTAAAACAGGGTTGGCCACAAGAAGTCATTACAATGCAGAGAAACTGGATTGGTAAATCCATCGGTGCGGAAGTTGATTTTATTATTGATAAAGATATTAAAATAAGAGTTTTTACTACCAGACCCGATACACTATTCGGTGCAACTTTTATTGTACTGGCACCGGAACATCCATTACTGCAGTCATCATCAGTAAGTAAAAATCCCGCAGTTAAAGAATATGTGGAGAAAACAAAAAAAATTACAAAACAGCAGAGGATTCTCACTGGAAGGGAGAAGGAAGGCGTATTTACCGGACTGTCTGCCGTCAATCCGGCAAACAACGAAAAGATACCCGTATATGTCGCTGACTATGTTTTAATGGAGTACGGCACGGGAGCGATAATGTGTGTTCCCGCACATGACCAGAGAGATTATGAGTTTGCAAAGAAATACAACTTACCCATAAGAGAAGTAATAAAACCGGTAAGTGATATAAATCAACAGGAACAGGTTTATGAAGGTGAAGGCATAATGGTGAATTCCGACGAATTCAACGGATTATCCTCTAAAGAAGGTGGAGTAAAAATTACTGAATATCTTGAATCAAAAAAATCGGGTATAAAAAAGATAAATTACCGTCTGAAAGACTGGCTCATATCAAGACAGCGGTACTGGGGGACACCTATACCGGTAATTTATTGTGATAACTGCGGTATTTTACCTGTGGAAGAAAAGGATTTACCTGTTACATTACCGAGAGGCACAACCTCCGGGAAGTTTATTGAAACTAAATGCGGTAAATGCGGAAAAAAAGCCCGCAGAGAAACTGATACTATGGACACTTTTGTGGATTCAAGCTGGTATTACGCAAGGTATTGTGATTCGGGTAATAATTCTGCACCCTTTGACAGAAACAGGGTTGATTACTGGCTGCCCGTTGATCAGTATATCGGCGGAATAGAACATGCATGTATGCATCTGATATACGCAAGGTTCTTTCACAAAGTAATGCGTGATCTGGGACTTTTAAAATCAGATGAACCATTTACAAGGTTACTGACTCAGGGTATGGTTACCCTGGGTGGCTCTGCAATGTCAAAATCAAAAGGGAATATTGTAGAACCGGATGAAGTTATTAATAAATACGGAGTGGATACAACACGTATATTCATGCTTTTTGCTGCACCACCGCAAAAACAACTTGAATGGTCAAGTGAGGCAATAGAAGGTTGTTCAAGGTTTATAAATCGTGTCTGGAGACTGGCAGAGAAAATCAAGGACGATTTGTCCGCAGAGCGGGGGCAAGCAGAAAAGCACCTTAAACAAAAAATTCACAGGACAATTAAGAAAGTGACTGACGATATTGAATCCGAGTATCAGTTCAATACTGCAATATCGGCTATAATGGAATTGGTCAATGAAATATATCTATATCCAAATTTAGGTGATGAGACATCCAAATATGCTGTTAAGATAGTCGTTATTTTACTTTCACCGTTTGCACCGCATCTCTGTGAAGAATTGAGAGAAACGTTATCCCTTGGAAGAGATGTCCGCTGGCCCGAATACGATAAAACTCTTATTGAAGACGAAACATCTGAAATAGCCGTGCAAATAAATGGAAAATTCCGCACAATAGTAGTGATGCCAAAAGACAGCAGTAAAGACGAGGTTAAGAATAAGATATTTTCCGATACTAAATTAAGAACCAGTTTCAATAAAGAAATGATTAAAATTATTTATGTCCCGAATAAATTAATAAACTTCGTTTTAGAAAAATAATTTGGAGGTACGATATGTTAAGACTGTTGATAATTGGTTTAATATTAATAACCGGATGTCAGGCATATACTCCCAGACCCCAGGTTTTACCGCAGCATATTAAAAAAATTGCAGTGCGTCCTTTTGTAAACCACACTTCACAATTGGGTTTAGAAGATAAGTTACGGCTCCGTATAATAGATGAATTCCTGCAGGATACCAGGTTTACGATAACAACAACAGAAGATGATACCGATGGCGTTCTTATCGGTGAAATTACTTATTACTTTTTAGAGCCATTGTCTTACGACACGTCTCTTCTCCCCCAGCAGTATAAACTCAGAATTATATTAAACACATATTTTATTGATAAAGTGAATAATATAACCCTGTGGGATGAACCTAATTTTGAAGGTGTGCATATTTACTATACGAGCACCATGCCGAACGGTATAACAGAAGAGGAAGCACGCGAAATTATATGGCAGGCACTGGCGCAGAAAATTGCCCGCAGGACAGTTGAGGGTTTTGGAACAGCTGCCGGCATATCCGAGAAAAAGATACCGACAACACCCCAAAAATAACGGAGACCGTTCTTGGGTTATATAAAACACAACGAGTTTGATAAACAGTTATCCGGGCAGAGGACAATCTCTTTCTATTATTTCTGGGGGGGAGAATCCGTATTACAGCAAAATCTACTAGAAAAAATACAAAAAAATGAAAATCTTGAAAAAGAAATCCTTTACGGAGAAACCCTTAAAGTTGACCAGTTAGTCAATGCAGTTTCCACAGCCACCCTGTTTGCCGATAAAAAACTTATCGTAATAAAAAACGCAGAGAAAATAAAAACAAAAGATGAAAAGAACATAGCAGAAGTCCTCGGCACCTCTCCAACAGTAAATCCATTGTTTTTTTTATGTTCTGAAAAAATCAGCAAGGATGAACTGAGAAATAACCCGCTGATAAGAAAAATCGCTGAACTCGGTGAAGTCGTTGAATTTCGCCAGTTGTATCAAAACGAAATGATAGAATATATTGTCCATAAGGTTGCCGGCCGGGGTAAAACCATATCCCGTAGCGATGTTCAATACTTTATTGATTTAACGGGAAATAATTTATCAGAAGTAAAAAACGAACTTGAAAAGCTTTTTCTTTATACTAAAGATAAAAAAATTATAAACAGCACAGACATAGAAAACTGCAGCGGTTATACTAACCAGCAAAACCTTTATAAACTTAATGACGCAATCAGAATAAAAGATAAACAAAAAGCCTTAAAAGTGTTAAATGAATTAATAGAATCGGGCGAAAATGAAATTCATATAATCAGAAGTGTGTATAAAGAATTTAATAAAATGCTGCTGGCAGAAAGTTATATTGAAGAAAAAAAATTCAATTCCAGGAAAGTAATTGAAACAATGAGACTTAACAAATATTATGGAGAGAAATTTTTGGCAGAGATTAAAAAATATTCCCGGAGTGATATAATTAATAAGATTGAGATGCTTTATTTAACTGAACTGGCAGATAAGTCGGGTAGAATTGTAAACTCCGATTTGCATATGCTGATTCTTGGGTTACGTGCCTGATATGAGTCCGCAGGACTATCTTATTTGTCCGCAGGACTATCTTGTTTGTCCGTTTACTGATTTTGAGAGATGAGATGTTCGTCTCCGGACAGTTCCTTTAGTAAGTATGCCTTTTTTTGCTGCTTTGTCTAATTTTGAGACAACCTGACTGAGTAGTTTTTTAGATTCCTCTTTGTCTTTTTTTTCAACTGTAGCAATAAGCTGTTTTGTTAATAAATGAATTTTTTGTTTAATTGCCCTATTTATTTTTTGATGTTTGATTGATTCTCGCAGTGCTCTTTTAGCAGATGTATGTCTGCCGAATTTAAGTTTTGCCATTATTTTTGCTCCTTAATCCTTTAGGATAAGTTATTGTATCGGAATTTCAATACATTCTCTGCAAGCAGAGAAATCCAGGTACGTTGGAATCCCGAACTTGTTCGGGTTATGTTGCTTATTATTTTACATTTTTAGAGACTGATTGTCAAACATGACAAAACAAAAAAAACTTACAGAATACTTAAGCAGTGTAACAATAGCCACGACTATCTCGCGTATCTTAGGATATATCCGTGATATGCTCGTTGCACAGATTTTCGGGGCAGGTATGTTTGCGGATGCTTTTTATGCAGCATACCGCATACCAAATTTATTCAGACGTCTTTTAGGTGAAGGTTCTGTTTCAGCATCGTTTGTTCCCGTGTTCAGCGAGTATGTTGAGACAAAATCCAAAGAGGAAACCAGGGAATTATTAAACGTTGTTTTTTCCGCATTATTAACGGTGCTGTTCATTATTACAATACTGGGCATAATTTTTGCAGGACCATTGACAAAATTGATTGCCTGGGGATTTCAGAGTAGTCCCGAAAAAATAGAATCCGCCATTACGCTTACGAGGATAATGTTCCCATTCCTTTTCTTTGTCTGCCTGGCAGCATTGATGTTAGGCGTATTGAATTCTCTTAAAACATTTTTCTTACCCGCAGTTGCACCCGCCTCTCTGAGTATCGCTGAAATATTATACGTAATTGTTTTTATCTACCTCTTTACTTTGCCAGCCGACATTCAAATCAAAGGACTGGCAATAAGTGTCGTTATAGGAGGCTTCGGTCAATATTTTATCCAGAAAATTGCCGTGCTTAATAAAGGATTTCCGATAAGACTGCAATTTAACCTGAACCATCCCGGTTTGAAAAAAATACTTTTCCTTATGATACCTGCAATGATTGGCTTTTCTGTTGACCAGGTTAATGCTTTTGTTGATACAATATGTGCATCATTTCTACGGGAAGGGGCTATCACTGCATTGTATTACTCAAACAGACTTATGCAGCTCCCGCTGGCATTGTTCGGTATTGCAATGGCGACAGTTGCGCTGCCCACGATGTCACGTAGTGTTGCAAAAAACGACATAGATGAGATGAAAAACACCCTGAATTTCTCTATGAGAATGGTATGTTTCACGCTCATACCTGCAACAGCGGGATTGATTGTTATCGGGTTACCGATTATAAGATTGTTATTTGAACATGGCAGGTGGACCCTGGACGCATCTTCAATTACATTTTCAGCGCTGACTTTTTATTCAACGGGTCTTCTTGCATTTTCTGTCGTGAAAATTCTCGCAAGTGCATTTTATTCTTTCAGGGAAACCAAAGTCCCTGTAAGAGTTGCATGTTTATGTATGCTGGTAAATATTGTGCTGAACATAATATTGATGAGACCGTTGGGTGTGGGAGGACTTGCACTGGCAACATCCATAGCATCCTGGCTGAATGCTTCAATATTATTTTATTTCTTGAGAAAAAAAATAGGCAAAATCGGAGGTAAAAAGATACTTAATACTCTAATTAAGGTCTGTATTGCAACTGCCGGCATGAGTATTGCCGCATATATATTGAGTTTTTTCCCTCATCGTATTTTTATAATAATTGTTACAATACCGGCTGCCCTGATGGTTTATTTTTATATCTCCAAACTATTAAAAATTGAAGAACAGAAACTCATCCTGGAACTTTTAACAAAGAAAAACTTACCTGCAGATGAATAAAGACAAATTATCTTTAATACCCCACACTCCCGGCATATACCTGATGCGCACCTCATCGGGAGAAATTATATATATCGGCAAAGCAATAGACCTGGCAAAACGCGTAAGAAGTTATTTTACCAAAAAAGTTAATACGCCACTTCCCGCGACAACATTTCTATCCAATGTTAAAGTTGTGGATTATATTATTGCAGAATCAGAAAGAGACGCTTTAATACTTGAGAACAGACTTATAAAGAAACTCCAGCCGAAATACAATGTCCTGTGGCGTGATGACAAATCTTATCCGCATTTAAAAGTCACCCTGGACGAGGATTTCCCAAGGGTTCTTCTCACAAGACAAATAAAAAAAGATGGGTCAAAATACTTTGGACCGTACCATAACACAGGTGAAATAAAGAAATTACTGCGCTGGTTGGGGAAAACTTTTAATATAAGACAATGTAAGATAGACTTTAGATATAAAAACTTACCCGATGGGAAAAGAGTCCAGGGATGTGTGTATTATCATATTCAGCAGTGCAGGGGCCCCTGTCTGGGTAAAGTTGCACCTGAGGAATACAGAAAAAATATTGATAAATTGTTGATGTTCCTTGAAGGAAAATATACCGATTTAATAAGAATACTGGAAAAGGAAATGCATAAGGCAAGCGGGAAACTATTATTTGAAGATGCAAAAATTGCACGGGATAATATCAGGGCAATTGACAGGATGTTTGAAAAAATAAGTTTTCGTGAAGTGAATCAGGACGATATAGTCGGACATATAAAAATTACCCGTGCTTTGAGTCAAATCAAGGATTGTCTTGGTTTGCCTAAGGTACCTGTAACAATTGAAGCGTTTGATGTGTCAAACACTTATGGCAACCAACCCTCTGGTTCAATGGTAAGATTCTACAAGGGCGAACCGGACAAAAATAATTACCGCAAGTATAAAATAAAAACGGTTTCCGGCATAGATGACTATTCCATGATAAGAGAAATCGTTGAAAGAAGGTATTCCAGGTTAATAAAAGAAAACAGGAAACTGCCTGACTTTATACTGATTGACGGAGGACGCGGACATTTAGAGAGCGCAAGGGGTGTGCTTGAGAAACTTAAACTGAAACATTTACCCGTAGCGTCTCTTGCAAAGAGTGAAGAAACGATATTTATAGACGACAAACAAATAAATTTGCCACAGGATTCACCTGCATTGCTCCTGTTAGAGCATATCCGTGATGAGTCGCACAGATTTGCATTAAAATATCACAGGGAAAGAAGAAAAAAAGTATGGGGACGGTTCTAATATTAGTCATTATAATTATTTCCTCCGGTATTGCTTTTCCTGATTTTAAGGAAGACTGTGCTTATGATGATATTATTATTTATCACTCTGCCAGGAATAATCTTGACCCTTTTCTGGTAAAAGCAATAATCAAGGTTGAGTCGGATTTTGACCCCGACTGTATTTCATCAAAAGGCGCAAAAGGTTTAATGCAGCTTATGCCATCTACTGCAAAAATGCAGGGGTCAACCAGAATGCTCCATCATCCGGATACAAATATTGCTGCCGGCACAAGACATCTGGCGATTCTTTTTTCAAAATATCACAATAACCTTGATTTAGTCCTTGCTGCCTATAATGCAGGGATACTGGCGGTCAGTAAATATAAAGGTGTGCCTCCTTATACGGAAACCAGGAGTTTTATTAAAGTAGTTAAAAAGTATCACAAACATTACAAATCAAACGGTTATATGAAAATAAAAAAAGTCTATTCTTTTATTGATTCCAAAGGAGTGCTGCATTTTTTTAATGAATAAAAAAATGACCCGAATTCGGGTCACCCTGAACTCCGTGAAGGGTCTCAATTATCCAAAATTTTATAAGAAGGTCTGGATTGAATGCATGAAAATACCGGAAGGAGAAACCCGCACATATAAACAGATTGCAGAAAAGATAGGACACCCTAAAGCATATCGTGCAGTGGGTTCTGCCCTTGCCGGAAACCCTTTTGCACCATTTATCCCCTGCCACAGGGTCATCCGTTCTGACGGTAAATTAGGGAATTATTCCGGTCCCGGCGGGATAAAGGAAAAAAAATCTCTATTGAAAAAAGAGAGAAAAC
>MNXB01000104.1 GCA_001871125.1 Elusimicrobia bacterium CG1_02_37_114 | reverse complement strand
AGCAGCACCTGCACCTACGACAGTATGCAGTTCATCTATAAAAAGTATGATTTGTCCGTCAGCATTGTTAATCTCTTTTAATACAGCCTTGAGTCTATCCTCAAATTCACCGCGATATTTTGCGCCCGCTACAAGAGCACCCATATCCAGAGCAATAACTCTCTTATTCTTCAAAGTATCGGGGACATCCTTCTCAACAATCCTCCGTGCTAATCCTTCTGCAATAGCGGTCTTGCCCACGCCCGGCTCACCAATAAGAACAGGATTATTTTTTGTCCTTCTTGAAAGCACCTGTATAATACGCCGTAGCTCCTCGTCCCGTCCGATTACAGGGTCAAGTTTACCTCTCTGTGCTAATTGGGTTAAATCCCTGCCGTATTTTTCTAATGCCTGATATTTATCTTCCGGATTCTGGTCTGTCACTCTCTGTCCTCCACCCTCACCTTAATCCTCTCCCCTCGAGGCGACCGAAGGAAGTCCCCGTGGGAGAGAGGGTAGGGTGAGGGGCTACCTAACACTATTTAGATGTTGAAATGCTGAAAAAGTTTCGGAGATTACCTTTAAAATTAGGAACGGTTAACATTTAACAGAAATAAAAAATTATTACTTCCGTATTTTGTAACCGTCTTTTTCAACTACAATCAGACTTTTACTGATTTGTTCAGTAGTCAATATTTTTAGGATGGATTTTAAGATTGGCCATATACTGGAAATTAAAGGGGGGATGGATTCTTATGCGGATTATCCCACAGTAATCTTTAGGTGGATATGTTATGATGTTGGCAAAATCTTTATCTAATGTTAACAAAATTCTTCTCTCTCGTTTGGCAATATTTATTAAATTGTTATCCGAAATTGTTCGAAATTCTTCAATAGCGGCAAGTACATCATGCCCTTCTTCGCGTAATAAATATATTAGTTTGTTTGGAATATTTTCATCAGTAAGAATTTTCAATTTATTTAACCTATACCGGAACGAATTCGTTGTTTTTTATCAATTCTGTAGCGTAATGGATAGCTGCTTTTATATCATCTTTTGTAAGTTTAGGATAATATTCAGCGATTATTTGTTCGGGGGTTTCTCCTGCTTCAAGAAGTTCAAGTACAAGATATACCATAATGCGTGTTCCCTTGAAACATGGCTGTCCATGACAGATTTCCGGGTTAACAACAATACGGTTTATATAATTTTGTTTCGGCATAACTTTCACCTCCAAAATTTATTATACATTAAATATAAAAGATATTCAAGGAAAAAACCAGTGATGTTTGTTATAATTTAAAATGTTAAAGTTTTTGTTTTTTTGAAATGTTAAACTTTCTGAAAGTCTTTTTGTAAAAGTGTTTTATAAAAAAACCAGATTCTTCCCCCGATCTTATCGGGGGTCAGGATGACAATTTGTTACTGATTTTTAAGGTATATTATACGCTATGGCGGGTTTATCTCTTCTTGGATATTTCTATTTTGATAATTCTGTATAATTCTATATGGACTTCTTCCGGGACATCCAGCATTTCTATATCGTGACATAAATCTATGGTTTTTTCTAAAGTATTAAACATATATCTACAGCAGACATCTTCTTCTATAAGTTCGTTAATTTCGTCACAGATGTTTCTGTCCAGATCTTCATCTATGTAGCCCGACAACAAAGACATAAGTCTGTCAAAATCAATCATTTATACATGCTCCTGAAAATATTTAGAGAGTTCTTCCCTTAAAAACAACCGTGCCCTGTGCAGTCTTGACTTAACCGCAGGCACAGAAATATTTAATATCTTAGCCGTATCTTCGGTGGACACGTCATTCATATCCCTTAAAATAAATGTTGTTCTATAGTCTTCAGGTAACATACTTATTGCCCTGTTAATGTTTTCTTTTAATTCCTTATTATCCAAAGTTGCAGACGGGCTTTTTGACCAGTCTTCCGGCAATTCTCTCCTGAGTTCGTCTTCTTTTTGCGTCACAAGCGGTGCATCCAGAGAAACGACTTTCATCTGTTTCCCCTTGCGTTTTTTCATTAAACATATATTTACCACAATACGATAAAGCCAGGTTGAAAACTCCGATTTACCTTTAAAACCTGAAAGTTTCCTGAAGGCCTGTATAAAAGTTTCCTGAAGGACATCGCTTGCATCCTCCTGGTTATTCATAATACGATAAGCAATATTGTAGATTTTCTTTTCATATCTTTTAACAATCTCTTCAAAGGACGAATTGTCGCCTTTCAGGAATTTCTTAACTAATATTCCGTCACTTAACGACACTATCTATACCTACCTATTTAGATGAAAATTTTGATTCGGGGATTCACCCTCGCCCTACCCTCTCCCATCAAGAGAGAGGATTAAAGTGTCAGGAGAAAAATTTGTGTCCGGGATTCATTTAAAAACTTCACCTGTCTCCTTACTCCAGAACAACAAATCCAGATGCGAAACAGGTATATTTATTTTTTTGGCAAACCTTATCATTTTTGATTCTATTTCCATATATTTTTTACTGGTCATAGATTCTGGTATTTCTTTTATTACATCATATTGCTGCAGGTTTTTCAGTATATGTCTGTCCAGTATGGCAACACTGTTTCCCAGCCCTACATTTCTCAAAAAATGACTCGCTTCTTTTAATCCGATACCCTTTATGTTTTTTACAAGCCAACTGCGGAGTTCGGGTATCGGGTAATCATATCTTCTTAATTCAGAAAAGTTTTTTCTCGCTGATACGATATATTTTGCCTTGTTGTTATGAAACCTGACTCCGCAAAGATTGAGAACCCGGCTGATATCTTTTTCTTGTCCCTTTAATAACAGGTCTTTTTTTGAAAGTCCTTCTATTGCAGACCAGCAGGATTTTGCTTTTGACTGCGGTGTCAATATACAGAAACACATTTCGGCAAAAATCCGTCGTTTGTCACCGAGCTGTCCGATTTTTTTAAACTCTTTCAGCCGTGATGTGATTTCTTTTTTCTTAAGAAAGTAGAGGTCTACCAAAAGATTTAGAGAAGGCGTCATAAATGCCGCCACTACAATCACCCTTTAATAATTTTCGCACAATAATTCATAATAAGCCTGCGGGTGTGCACAGGCAGGACATTTCTGGGGTGCTTCCTTGCCTTCGTGAACATATCCACAGTTTCTGCATTTCCATTTGACGACTTTATCTTTCTTAAATACAGTACCTTCCTTAACATTTTTAAGCAGTTTTCTGTATCGCTTTTCATGTTGCTCTTCAACTTCTGCAATTTCCTTAAAAATATCTGCTATTTCCGTGAAACCTTCCTTCCTGGCAGTTTTCTCTGCATCAGGGTATAGTGTCCCCCATTCAATCTTTTCTCCGTCTGCCGCTGCCTTAAGGTTTTCCGCTGTATCGCCTATAACACCGGCCGGGTAGGATGCAGTGATTTCCAGATCACCGCCCTGTAAGAATTGAAAGAATCTTTTGGCATGTTCCTTCTCGTTGTCTGCTGTCTCAAGAAAAATACCGGAAATCTGTTCATACCCTGCTTTCTTTGCTACGCCTGCAAAGTATGTATACCTGTTTCTTGCCTGTGACTCGCCTGCAAATGATGCCAGCAGGTTCTTTTCCGTCTTGCTGCCTTTTAGTTCCATAATAAACTCTCCCTATGACAATAAATTTTGTTCCTGACCGGACACATTCGTTTTTTCTTTTATTAATTTTTGTATCTGAGTCATTTTGCCGGTGTCGCCCAGAAGTATAGCACCAACTACTATGCCATTTTTAACAAATATCTTTTTATAAATGTTTTTTAACTTGTCGGTTATTTTGAATTCTTTTGATTCTTTATCTTTGATATCACCGAGTGTAACCAAATCAATCCCAACGACCTTCAGTTTGGTAAAAGGCGTTGTCCCAGTGTAAACAACACTGCCGTCAGCAATATTTTCTCCTGCTATCCTGCCCTGCTCTAATGCGGTAGTCCATAATCCATAAATAATACCCCTGTGTTCAGATACATCGCCTGCAGCAAAAATTCCTCTTATATTGGTTTCAAGATTATCGTTTACAATTATACCATTATTTGTGTTTATACCTTTGCCCCTGACAAGAGAAAGGTCTATTTTTATACCGGCTGAAACCAGAATAATGTCAGCGACGCTAGACTCTGTTTCATTTGCCCCTGATATAACAATCCCGATAGAATCATCTCCCTTTGAAATTGATTTGGTATCACATCCGGAAAGCAGTCTAATACCTATTTTTTCCAGACAATCTTTAAGAAATACTGACCCTTCTTCATCAATTTGACGATGGAGAATGTAGGGAGAATGTTCCACTACAGTCACATCCAGTCCTGACTGTCTTAAACTGTTTGCTGACTCTAAACCAAGAAGCCCGCCACCAATAACCACAGCTGACCTCTTATTTTTAACCTGCTCTCTTATATCCAGAACATCTCTTATGGTCCGAACAGTGAAAACACCTTCTGTATTTACCCCGGGAATCGGCGGACTGTTCGGATAACTTCCTGTTGCTATAAGCAATTTATCATATTCTAATTGAGTACTATCAGCAAAAACAACTTTTTTATTTCCTATATCAATTCCTACGATTTTCTTACTTAAATGCAGAAAAATATTATTTTCTTTATACCATCCCCCTTTATGGATGTATATTCCTTCCTTTTCTGCTTTACCTGCCAGTAAATCTATAAGCCGTGGTCTGTAATACGGAAGAAATTCCTCATCGCTGACTAAATCTATTTCCCAGTCACTTTTCTTTTTTCTTATTGTTTCTGCGGCAGAAATACCGGCCGCCCCGGCTCCGATTATTACTATTTTCATCTGTAAATCATTTTTAAAATCCCTATACCTTCTCAACCGACAGGTTGACCTACTCGGTCAAACTGGTCTTTGGGTGCCCCGCATTCAGGACAGACCCAGTCATCAGGTAAATTCTCAAATTTTGTTCCCGGATTTATCCCGTGTTCGGTATCGCCTACTGCCGGGTCATAAATGTAACCGCATATTGTACACTTCCATTTTTCCATAAATTCTCCAGATAATCCTGTCATTTTACCTTCTCTGCAAAATCCTTACCAAAATCATAGCATTTTTTTATTTCATTTTCATCCGGAACATACTTAACAGACAATCCCGTCTGGACAAGTTCTATACCAGCAGTTTTAAAAATTTCTTCAATCTCCCTGACTGCTCCGCCTGCCCACCCGCAGGAACCGAACACGCAGCCGATTCTATTTTTCGGTTTCAGTCCCTTAAAGAATTCCAGAAATCCCGCAATATTGTTAAGCATACTGTTATCATGTGTGGATGAACCTATTACATATCCTTTGCTGTCAAGCATTTCTCCTATTACTTCGGTCTTATCGGATTCGTTTACATCGTAAAGTTTTACTTCAACCCCTGAATCCACTATCCCCTCAACAATTTTTCTTGCCATTTTCTCCGTTGATTTCCACATTGTTTCATATACAACCACGACTTTGGGTTTTGTTTCATTCTTTGCCCAGGATAAATATGCATTTACTATTTTTGTGGGGTCTTTACGCCATATTATCCCGTGACTCGGGGCAATTATTTTTATCGGGATGTTCAACTTCTGAATTTCTTCTATTTTTTTAACCACTAACGAACTAAATGGCCAGAGTATGTTCGCATAATATTTTACTGCCTCCTGCATTACTTCAGATACATCTACTTCATCGTTAAACCTCTTGTCTGAAGCATAGTGCTGGCCAAAGGCATCATTTGGCAAAACCAATGCATCCTCAATTAAATAACTGAACATACTGTCGGGCCAGTGCAACATCGGAGATTCAATAAAAGTTAAAGTCTTTTTGCCTAATTTCAGTTTATCTCCGGTCTTCACAACCTGAAAATCCCAGTTACCGTAGTAATTCTTATATAACCCCTCTTTGCATTTCTGCGTGCAGTATATTTTTGCCTTCGGGCAGAGCTTCATTATCTGCGGGAGCGCACCCGAATGGTCTGTCTCCATGTGGTTGGCAATAACATAATCTATTTTTTCCGGAGACACTATCTCGCTTATTCTCTCAACCAGTTCGTTTCCAAAAGGTCCGTAAACAGTATCCACCAGCGTGACTTTGTCATCCACAATCAGGTATGCATTATAGGTTGTCCCTCTTGCTGTCGTGTAAGTATGTCCGTGAAATTTCCTTACGCTCCAGTCAACTGCTCCCACCCAGTAAACATTTTCCACTAATTTAATCGGCTTCATTTTTACCTCCTCGTTTTATAAAATCATACTTTCTTTTGAATAGTTTATCCAGAGCGTGTTTTGACTCTGCAGAATAGAATTTTTTTAACATGTTTGATTTCTTTGCAATACCGATATGCAGGAGGTCGCATTTTATATACGGGAATCTTGCAGGTGCAACGCTGAAACTCCTTAAGCCTATCTTTAAAAACAACGGATAGAATTCTTCAATTGAACCCACTTCCCCGCAGAGGCAGATTTCTTTTTTATGGATCCTTCCTGCCCTGACAATCATTTCAAACAATTTTACCATAGACGGATGTAAAATATGGTATCTTTTTTCTACCAGCGGATTACCTCTTGATGCCGCAAGAGTATACTGCAGAAGGTCGTTTGAACCTATATTTGCAAAACCCACATCTTTTAAAAGTTTATCCGCCATTAACGCTGCAGAAGGTGTTTCTATCATTATACCGTATGTTATTTTGTCATTGAATGTTTTCTTTTCCGCTCTTAAGATTTTTTTTGCATCAGAAAAAAGTTTTTTAAATGTAAACACATCGCTTGTATCTGAAACCATCGGGTAGAGGATTCTCAGGTCACCGTGTTTTGCTGCTCTCAATAAAGCTTTTGCCTGTGCCAGATATATATCATAAAAACCTTCAACCGCCCTTGCACCTTTTATTTCCAAATCAGGGTTTGTCTGCGGCGGGAGTTTAAAATACAACGGCAATTTGTCTGCGCCTATATCCAGCAACCTGACCACAACAGGTTTCCCCGCTGTTCCTTCCAGGAATAATTTATACATATCAAACTGTTCATCTTCTGAAGGCGGTTTTTCTTTCTCTAGGAAAAGAAATTCGGTCCTTAATAGCCCTATACCATCGTGCCTGAAATTTTTTATTATTTCCAGCTCATTCGGAGCACTTATATTAAATTTTAATTTGACTCTTATATGACTCTTTGTCTGCGGAGATATGTCTCTTTTAGTGTCGCAAAAAACCTTTCTCTTATTATATTTCTCTATCTTCTTTAAATAATATTTTTCTGTCTCCTCGTCCGGTAACACTATCACCTTTCCTGAGAATCCGTCAACTATCACCCTGTCCGTGCATTTTAAGTTTTCCTTTACATTTATACCGAATATAACCGGTATACCAAAAGAACGGGCGAGAATTGCCGAATGGGTGGTGTAACCGCCTTCCTCGGTAACAAATGCAAGGACATCCTCCCTGGGAATATTTAAAACCATATGAGGAGTCAATCTTTTTGATGCCACAATAACTGGCTGTCTCTCACCCACGGGACATTCAAAATGCCCTGCCGCTCCACCCAGAGATGTCAACACTCTGCTTCTTAAATCTATAAAATCGTGCACCAATTCTCTAAAGTGCACATCTTTCGTTTTATACATGTTTATGTATTCTTCAAAAACATCGGCAACAGCGTGCTCGGCATTAATTTTCTTTTCTTTTATCAACCCCGACATCTTCTCAAACAGTTCGGGGTCATTCAAAATCATAAGATGTGTGTTAAATATCTCCTTTACTTTTTTGTCAGAGAATTTCTCCGAAACTTTTATAATATCCTGCATCAAACTTTTTGCTTTTTCAAAACCTTCTTTCAGGCGGGCTATCTCGTTGGATACCTGTTCCTCGGAAATATTATAGTGAGAGACAACGCTCTCTTCGTATTCATCTGAATAAACACAGGTTATCCCGACTGCAAAGCCAGACGAAGACGCCATTCCCTGAAGAGTTCTCATATAAGCCATATCCTTATTAATAAAAATCTTTATAGAGTTGTTCCATTTTGTTTTTATTTGAATCCCGCTCAATCAAGGGTTTTTCTCCTTCCAGACCGGTTATTTCTTCGTAAGATTTCCGAAGGCTCCTGTAAATTATCCCTATTGGTATTTTCTCGCCCCACTCCAGTACTTTATTGAACGCATCCGTTTTATTGTAGGGGTCATAAATTCCATCTTCCACCTTATATACCCTGTCCTTATACCATTTGTAAGTATTTATTTTGTTGAAACTTACACAGGGCTGAAGAATATCCACCAGGGAAAATCCCTTGTTTTTGATTGCTTCTTTTATTAAATATGTAAGGTGAGTTTTATCTCCTGCATAGCCCCGTGCAACAAGACTGCAGTCACTCGCTACTGCCAGGACAAGCGGTTTTTCCGGCGGTATAAAAACACCCTTGGGAGTCGTGCCTGTGGACATATTTTCGTCGGAAGTAGGGGAAGCCTGACCTATTCCTGACACCAGCAGAATATTTTCCGGTTTTAAATTGAGTTCAACTAATGCCTGCTTCAGAGCATCAAGAATAAAAAAGTCACCGCAACCAGGACACCACGTTATCGGGTCACTGCTTTTATAATCAGAAAGTTCTACCATACAAAATTACCTCAATATCTGTTCAGTTCTATTTACTAACTCCTGCGGACTGAAAGGTCTGCCGTCATACTTAAGAATCTTATCTTTTATTGATATTCCTGTTTCCATTTTGAGAAGTTTGGCAAACTGTCCTGTAGCGTTGTTTTCCACTCCTATAAGTCCGGCATTTTCTAATATTTCAGAAGGAATTATATCTTTCTTTAGCGGATATACCTCGCTGAAATGAATATACCCGATACTAATGCCTTTCTGCCTGAGTAAACTTACTGCTTCTTCAACTATTCCGAAATTTGAACCCCAGCTTACAAGATAAACTTCTGCCTTTTCGTCAGGATAGACTTTTGGCATGGACATCTCTTCAAGGATACCTGAAGATTTTCTTAGCCTTTTTTCTACCATCGCCCGCCTTATTCCAGCGCTTTCGGTTATGTGTCCTTCAACAGTATGCTCATCACTGTCGGCATAAACAACCTGCCCGGCCGTGCCGGGTATTATTCTCGGAGAAACCCCTGTATCCGTTATTTCGTATCTGCGATAGGCATATTGGGGAATTTTCTCCAGGATATCGGGAGAAATAATGCCGCTGAAATTAGAATGAATGTTTTCCATATTAAATTTTTCTACAGTCCACGATGATTCATTTAAATACTGGTCAACAAGTATAAAAACGGGAATCTGAAATTTTTCAGCCAGGTAAAAAGCCTTGTTTGTCAGATAGAAAGCTTCTTCCGCAGTAGAAGGAGCAAGAATTACTCGCGGGAACTCTCCGTGCCCGGCATGTGCCACAAAAAGTAAATCTCCCTGTTCGGTGCGTGTAGGAAAACCCGTGGCAGGCGCCGGACGCTGCCCGTCTACAATAACTGCAGGTGTTTCTGTCATACCTGCAAGACTTATCCCCTCCACCATAAGAGCCAGTCCCCCGCCAGACGTTGCTGTCATAGATCTTGCTCCGCAGAAATATGCACCTAAAACCATGTTGATTGCTGATATTTCATCCTCTGACTGTTCAACTATAAGTCCGTATTCTTTCTGTTTGGATGCCAGGTATTCCATTATCGGCGTTGAAGGTGACATAGGATAGCCTGAATAGAATCTTATATCGGAAGCGATTGCTCCTAAAGCGATTGATTCACAGCCGGTAACAATCATCTTTTTCATTTTACCTGCATTACCTGAATCAATATTTATTTTACAGAGGATATCGCCTTTATAATTTTCTTTTACATAATCATATCCTGCCCGTGCACAGTTCTTATTGGCTTCTATGACTTCACTGCCTTTTCTTGCAAAAATTTCATCCAGCAATTCAAATAAAACATCCGGGGATAATCCGAGTAAAGCCAGTATGGCCCCTGAGGCGATGGTGTTTGCCATTTTGGAATTCTTCCCGATTTCCTTTGCCATTTTTTCAAGAGGTATCGGTAGGAACTTATTCCCCGAAGGGATGTTTTCTTTCACCTTTCCACTGTCGTAGATTATAATACCTTCAATTTCATTTTTATACATATCCAGCGTGTTTTTATCCAGACATACGAGTATATCCACATTAGAAGAAAGAGCATTTACCTGCTTGTCACTGACACGTATCTGGGTAAAATTATGTCCTCCTCTGATACGTGACATTATGTCCTGATTAATAAATACCCATAACCCTTTGCGGATAAAGACTTTACCGAGAAGACTGCTTATGACCTTCATCCCCTGCCCGGCTTCACCTCCAATCCTTATACTGATATCACAGTTTACAGTTTTTATCTCAGTCATTTTAATTTCCTTATATATACCCTGTACTGCCCGTCGTTTTCTTCTATACCTAAAAATTCGTTGCCTGTAGTCCTGCACCAGGCAGGAGCGTCTTCCTTCATTCCCTCGTCAGTGGATATTATTTCCAGAACCTGCCCGACTTTGAGTCCCTTGATTTTCTGTGCCAGTTTTATGATAGGCATCGGACAAAGTAAGCCGTAACAATCCAGACTAAAATCCTTATTCATTATTTATACCTCACTCTCACCTCATATAAACAAATTTACTTTACTCTCTTTTGCCTCAGCCAGATATGTGGCAACACCCGCTATCTTATCAACTTCAGGAATCAAGTCTTCCTTACTTATGCCCATTATTCCCATTGTCGTATTACAGGCAATAAATTTCACGCCGAGTTCTTTGGCAAGAGTAATCAACTCTTTCACCGAAGGCATTTTGGAGCCTTTCATAAGTTTTTTCATCATACCGCTACCGACACCAAGCATATGGAACTTAGATAGTTTCAGTCTATCAGCCCCGCCGCGGTTCAATAAGCCTAACATCCTCTTCATCCAGTTAGTGGATTTCTTTGAGGATTTTTCTTTTCTGACGACGTTTAATCCCCAGAAAGTAAAAAACATTGACACTTCCATATTCATGGCAGCCGAACCGGTAGCGATATTGAATGCGGCCAACACCTTATCTAAATCACTGCTGAAAACAATAATTGTTGTTTTATCACTCATTTTATCTCCTGCTTATGCTCTATTTTACATTTCTCAATATGTAAATCCTGGCAGTCTTTCAATTCTACATTACAGTACGGACACTTGCATACTCCTCCTGCTTTATTCTCATTCTCTGTCCCCTTGCTCTCAACTTTCTTTTTCGCCCTATAGTTTTCTATTGCCTTATGCAAAGCGTCTGCTCCCAGATTTGAACAATGCAGTTTATTTGTGGGCAGTCCTTCCAATTCATTCGCTACATCTTTGTTGGTAATCCTCATTACCTCGTCCAGTGTCTTACCTTTAGCCATTTCACTGACCATACTTGAGACAGCTATTGCAGCACCGCAACCGAAAGTCTGGAATTTTACATCTTCCAGAACATTATCTTTGACTTTTATGTAAAAAGTCATCATATCACCGCATACCGGGTTACCGACTTCTCCTATACCGTCAGCATTTTCTATTGTCCCCACATTACGCGGGTTTGAGAAATGTTCCATTACCTTCTTACTGTACATTTTTACTTCCCCCTAATCATAGTTAAAATCATCTTGAATTTCTTTACTGCTCTCAAAGAATGCGGCTTATTAGCCGGCATTATAATCATCTCTCCTTCTTTGAGATAAAACGGTGTCCCGGAAATAATTATTTCTGCCTCGCCGTCTATAAGATAAATCAATGCATTATAGGGTGCTGTATGTTCACTCAATCCCTGTCCTTCATCAAAAGCAAAAAATGTTACAGTCCCTGTTTTTTTATCAACTATTGTCCGGCTTACAACAGAGCCTTTCTGGTAATTTGCTAAATCAATTAATCTGATTGTTTTTGCCACAAGACTTTTTGTATCTGTCTGTTTCCTGCTATTTGCCATTTTTTTACCTCCTGCTTGGCAAAGTTACCAGACTGTGTCGCAACCGGATTACCCAACTTGTCCGCAGGATTATCGAATTTATTGGGGCTAAAAAATAACAAAATAAATCAAAACATGACAAAACTTGATAGTACTACCCGAACACAAACTTGAGCAACTCCCCCCGAACAAGTTCGGGATTCCAATGGGATTGCGACACAGTCTGTACGCTTTGCAGCTACAATTTGCTGTCCAAATGTTTTTTATATAATGGCGACATCTTGCGCAATTTCTCCACTATCGGCGGAAAAACTTTCAAGACAAAATCAATATCTTCTGTTTTATTTGACATCCCAAAACTGAATACAATTGAGCCCTGTGCCAGAGCAGCGGGTATATTCATGGCAGCGAGAACATGTGACGATTTAAGCGCCTTTGAAGTGCAGGCGGAACCGCTGGAAACCGCTATCCCTTCCATACTCAGGTTTAAAAGCATTGATTCACCTTCAATAAACTCTATACAAAAACTTGCATGGTGCGGTAACCTTTTATCCGTATGTCCTGTAAGATATGCATTTTCAATCTTTTGGGGCAATTCTTTTATGAGTTTATCTCTAAGTTTTGATAAACATTCGTTCCGTTTTGACATTTCCTGTTTAGATATTTCTGCTGCCTTGCCCATGCCAACAATACCGGGGACATTTTCTGTACCCGCCCGACGTCCTTCCTCCTGTATTCCGCCATCCATAAAAGGAATTATTCTCACGCCTTTTCTGATAAACAACGCCGCCACGCCCTTAGGACCATAGAACTGGTTTGCTGCAAGACTCAACGAATCAATCCCTGAATCAATTACGTCCACGGGCATATTCCCCGCAGCAGCTACGGCATCCGTATGAAATACAATACCTTTTTCTCTGACAATCTTTGATATATCTTTAACCGGCTGGATGGTGCCGACTTCACTGCTGGCGTATATAACTGATACAAGGATTGTCTCTTTAGTAATGTTTTTTGAAACGTCGTCAGGGTTGACCAGCCCAAATTTATCAACCGGCACATAAGTAATTTTGAACCCTGATTTTTCCAGACTCTTTGCCGAATACATAACAGACTGATGTTCTATCGCTGAAATTATTATATGGTCGCCTTTTTTCTGATTGGCAAGTGCCAGACCTTTTATTGCAAAATTATTTGATTCAGTGCCGCTGGAAGTAAAATAAATTTCTTCAGGTTTAGAATTTATGAGTCCGGCAACTTTCTGCCGTGCTTCATCAATCGCACTTTTGGCTTCATCGCCAAAATCATGAAGGCTCTGCGGGTTACCGAATATCTCTTTCAAGTACGGCAGCATTGTTTCAACAACATCCGAATCTACCGGTGTACCCGCAATATGGTCTAAATAGATTTTGTTCATTTTTTCACCTCACCAATTTCAGCCGCGGGTTCGGGTTATATTTTCTCCCGACCTTGGCACACGGTCTGCCATCCACCATAACTATATCTGCGGTGAAATTAATCTTCTCCTTAAAAAGAGATTCTCCCACGCCTACCGCATCAAAAGGTACTTTAAGTTTTATAAAATGTTTTATCTTCTCCTCGTCAAATCCGCTGGAAACTATTATGTTTACATAATTAAATCCTTCTCTATCCAGTGCTTTTCTTGTCTTAAAAACAAGTTCCGGACAGACTCCATAAGAATTTTTACCCTTGACTGATTTATCCCTCAAATTTTCTGCTGTATCAAGCCTGACACCCCAGAGTCTCCTGCCCATAACCCTTGCAACTTTGAGTGATGCCTCAACGCAGTCATTTTCAAAATCAACAAGGACTATTCTCTGGATATCCTCTGGCATATATTCGTCAAATGCAATTGATGCTCTTAAAGTATCTCTATTATAAGCAGCTATGAGACCATGCGGCACTGTGCCCAAGCCTTTCTCTCCCCACCATAGTCCCTGTGCATCCGTTGAAACACCAAGTGCACCTGATATGAACGCAGCATATCCATCAGTCGTCTGAACCCTGTAATGGTCAAACCTTGCAGGGAAAAACAGTACCTGTCTGCCCCTGGCAGCTTTTACCACCCTGTCAACTGCAGTAGCGACAGCTGTCGGCCTGGCTATAACACCGAGATATACTGTCTCCAGATGGGCAAATGTGCTGTAATCACCTTCAATTATCATTACAGTTTCCATTGGTTTTATCTTATCGCCGTCATGCAATGCTTTTATCTTGAGCTCATCCGGTCTGTCAGCACAAAGTTTCAATATTGCTATTGCCTCGTCAAGCCCGCATACAATACCTGATTTTCTCGTAAACACCTGCATCAGGACATAACTGTGTTTTTTATCTTCCTTGAGAATCTCTCTTGTTCTGACAAAATATTTGTCGCTATACCAACCGCTTTTGATTTTTTTAACCGGTATATCAAATGTTTCCGGCGGCAGTCTCTTCCCTTTCTTCCATTTAACCATATTCCCTTACCTTTCCTGATTCATATGCAAATTTGCCAGACAGCGTCTGGCATTTTGAGCAAGCAAGCATTAACGTCTGCCCCTGTTATTCCATAACAGATTGATATTTTTGTTTTGGACTGTTTGGCTTTTCCGGGATTGTCAACTTAATCCTCCCGGCCTTCAGAAGTGGTATCATTATTTCATTTCTGAAATATTCTCTATCTTTTATACCTATATGTATTTGTATTTCCTCCCTCTTCCGTGGAATTTTACAAAATTCAATAATTTTTTTATTTCTCATCTCTAAAACATCTTGCGGGGTAGCTTGCGGGGTGACTTGCGGGGTAACTGTTTGAAACAATTCAGGCAATCCAATTATTGTCTTAAAAATATTATCTTCAATAAATTCTGCTTTACCATTAGGAGAATATAACGGGAGATATTTATTCACATTTATTATACCTGAACCAATCTCTTCTACCAATCCGAGTTGTGTGAAAAATTTTGAAACCAAAGGATTTTTTTGAAATGGCGTGCAGTTTTTAAGAGTCAATACTCCTTTTTTATGCGGAATACAAGGATTTGTCACTTCTACTCTGTCAGAATATATAACCAATCTGGAAGGTAAAGCAATGGTATATTCTCGGTGTATAAGAAGATTGGCTACTATCTCTCTGAATATTTTTTCTCTTAAACTGATTCTTATCACTCCTTCAAGATAAAATGGGTCGGGCAAATGTTTTTCTATGAATGACATCAATATTCTATAAGCTTCTATAAGATTTACCCGTATATCAACCCGGTCATCATATCGGTCTGTATTCTTCTTTTTAACTAATGCATCAATTTTGTAATGGGGAATAATCCCCTGGATTGATTCTTCTTTTCCAAACAAAAGAACTGCCGCAAGAGTATATCCGCTTTCCCCTGTTAAAAAATCTTTTTGATAAAGACCTGCTTTTAAGAGCATCCCTTTTGTATCAAAACCTAACCAGGGATGTTCCGACATATGACTGCTGATTAGATTCCTGGTTTTTCTCAGGGTGGTCTTGTCAAAATCGTTAATGGTCAGGTAAGGATAAACTCTGGATTCAGAATAATATCCACTTTTTCTGTTTGAAATAGATGCAATCTGTTCCGGGCGTTTAACCTTAAAATCGCCATCGGCACTTCTGTCATATACTATTCCATTTAAGGTATGAACCCTTGAACTTTCCGGCACTTGGATTTGGAGAATGTTTTTCCCTTTAAACTCTATCTGTTTTGGGAAAAGTAGAAAAGGAGGATTTAACTTTTCAGCATTATTTGTAGTTGATACTACATCAGCCATAATTTTTTTTATGCCGTGATTATCTAACCCTTTTATTCTGCCTTTATTATCTACGCCAAGAAATATATCTCCGCCTTCCCTATTTAAAAATGCACAAATAGTCTCATATAGAGATTTCGGTACATCTTCAATAGATTCTTTAAACTCAACATGCAATGTTTCTTTATTTTTTAAGATTTTTCTTATACGGTCAATATCCATATTCATTCACCAAATTAAACCTGATAAAAAGTATCAGAACCGTCCCGATACTTTTACTCTCTGATTTCTATTCTGTTTCCATCGGGGTCTTTAATAAAATATACCGAGCGGCCGTCTCTTTTAACTTCAATAATATCGACTCCACTGTTCTTAAGTTCATCTAAAAATTTATTTCTATCAGGCACAACAAAACCCCAGTGGTTATATCCGAAAATATTATCTATCTTATTTTCCATAACAGAAACCGGAGCGAATATTTCAATCTTAACATTGCCCAGTCCTAATCTTACCAAATTGCAATCATACGGAAAATTAAAAATAGCTTCCATTGTGGACTTTGACAACGCATCTTCCTTTTCTTTAGTGAATCCCAATTTATCTGTATAGAATTTTATGAGTCCGCCGGGATTATTCGTAAATACTCCTATATGGTCACAACCATAATTTTTCTCTGCCATATCTATAACTCTCTGAGCGTTGTCTTCTTTACACCTTTAGCGACCATCTCTTTTATAGTTTTTTCAGAATCATCCGGTTTTATATTTACTCCTTTAATTGCATCCATTAACAATTTGACTTTAAATCCAAATTTCAGTGCATCAAGGACTGACGATTTTACGCAGTAATCTGTAGCAAGACCGCCAATATAAAGTTCATTTATATCAAGTTTCTTAAGCAGTTTAGAGAAATGAACTCCGTTGGAATCAGCGGATTCAAAAACAGAATATGCGTCCTGCCCGGGATGTGTACCCTTGGACAATATTATCGTCTCTCCGGGTAGTTCCAACCCGTGATAAAACCTGGCGCCATACGTATGATGGACGCAGTGTTCCGGCCAGAGCCCGCCGTATTGCTTAAAATGATTTGTCTCTTTCGGGTGCCAGTCCCTTGAAGCAAATATAGGCAACTTATTTTTTGAGAAAAACCTTATGTATTTATTCAGTACCGGAACTATTTTATCGCCATCCGGCACAGCCAGCGCTCCTCCCGGACAAAAATCATTCTGTACATCCACTATCAACAACGCCTTATTTGTTTTCATAACAGTTCATCCTATACTTTTTAATTAAATACTCTTTGAAGTCGAAACAGTGATACCTCTAATTTCATTATGTTCTATATCTCCAATTTTTTTGTTATTTGTTTTGGAAACTGCACAGTAAAAATGATACAACTTCTTATCTCTAAAAAACACTGCTGGTTTATGAGCGTATTTAGAGTCAATTGAGCCTTCTGAACCAACATTCACAAGAATTTCGTTTGATTTTTCCCAATGAATTAGGTCTTTTGAAAAAGCCACGCTATCGCGGGCGTGCCCATCACTAGAATTTCCAAAATAAAACATAATCCAAATTTCATCACTTTTACAGACGCACGGATCACTGGCAAAAATATCATCAAAAGAACCTGGTGGACCAACGGTTAGCACAGGATTTTCCTTAACACGTGTCCATTTTTTAAGATCTTTAGATACTACGACTCCTATTTGTTCAATCCATGGCCATTCTGTTTTATTTTTGGCATTATAGAACATATAGAAAATTCCATTGTTTTCAATCAAGCAAGATTTGTATAACCCACCGATTTCCCAATCAGCCCCATCAGAAGAATAAAGAAGGGGGTCTTCCAATTCCCAGCATCGAATATCATCGCTCCAGCATAACCCGATTGAGGCAGGTCCACTTTCATAACCTGGATTTGGATATGAGTGATAAGTCCCTAGAAAACGTCCATTTATCTTTTTCAGTTGACCGTTCCCAAATAAATTGTTATCACGAACTATCCAAGTCAGAGCAATATTAAATTCAGTTGTTGACCCTTTAGGTCCACGATCTATAATAATACCTTCTTTTTTCCAGTGAATAAGGTCATTTGATGAGGCTAGCCCTGTTCTATATCCAATCGAATCCCAGCCTATGTGGGTCATATAAAAGCATCCTTCATATTCAAACACGAACGGACCATCAACGGCATGACTATCGTATTCCCTCTGCTTAAATGAAGGTGATAAAACAATCTTTGGATACTTATAAGGTGTCCTCAAACGCTTAATTAATTTTACAAATGAATTATCCATTAAATTATCTTAAATGGGATGTGTCCCTATTTTCTAAAAAAGAATATTTGCTAAAATACCTAAAATGATTACCTGCGGAACAGTTATTATCGGTAACCATATTGCTGTTTTCCTGCCGATGTTTGTCCAGATAAGTCCTATTTCCGTATAATCAGTAACGACTCCTGCCATAAGGAAAACAAAACTGTTACCTAAAGCGCCTGTCTGCCTGTAAATCTCAAATGCAAGTGGTGCAGCCCCTTCTGAACATATTTCCATTATAGTAGCGAGAAACAAAGTTACTAAAAGACCTACCGCTGTCGGTCCCATATACTGATGAAATATGTGCTGTGGTATGTATGCACCCGCTAAACTTGCCATACCCATACCAATAAGAATCCACCACAGAACCATATTACCGAGGGATACGGAACCTTCAACTATTCCCTTAATATCATACTGAATCTGTTTCAAACTGAACTTGTATTCTCCTGTCCTTCTTTTTATATCCGCTAATATTGAGAAATTTTCATCTACACTAACAATATTTTTGTTTTTTTCAATCAAGTTCTTTCTTTCAAGAAATTGAAATATAAGTCCGGTAATAATTGCAACAACTATGGCTGAAAATATTATGTAAAAAACTTTTAAGCCAAAGAAACCTAACATCATTATCGTGAGCGGGAGATTTGCCCAGGGGCTGGCAAGCAAAAAACTTATTACTGCCGGGATGGAGGCGCCTTTCTTGTAAAGTTCTATTGAAAGAGCCAGTATGCCGTGACAGCAGGCACTCATAAAAAATCCAAGAATAACCGAATAGAAAATCGTGCGTTTTTTCGGCTTGGCGAGCATTTTGGATATATATTCACGGGGGACAAAATGCTCAATCATACCGCCTAAAAATAATCCGATAAGTACCGCCCACCAGATAGTCTTAAAGTACATCCAGAAAGATTCTCTGAAAGGTACCAGAAACCGGACAAAATAAGACAAACCGCACAGAACCAGAATTATAAATGTAACAATAAAAACCTTGTTTTTGTACCACTCTGTCTTAGCAGGTCGGCAGGAACAGCATTCTTTAGTGTCCATGCGCCAGTTCACCTATCCCGGTCATAATCCACATAAATATCAATCCGATTAAAAAAGTAACTACTGATAAATTCGCTCTTTTTACATCCTTCTGTTTATGGAGTTCCGGTATTAAATCCGAGGCGGCAATATAGATAAATCCTCCTGCGGAAAACGGGAGTATGAATACAGAAAAATTTTCTACCATCCCGGCCAATTTATAGCCTATCACTGCACCCAGCACGGCGGTCAGGGAACATAAAAAATTAAAAAACAGTGCTTTATATTTACTAAAACCGCCATAGATAAGTATGCTGAAATCACCCAGTTCCTGGGGTATCTCATGGAACAATATGGCTAATGTAGCAACTAGCCCCAACTTAAAGTCAGTTAAAAAAGCTACGGAAATAATCATACCATCGCCAAAATTGTGGATACCGTCACCCACCAAGTTTAAATAAGTAAAGGCATGTACTTCGCATACATCCTCATGGCAGTGTCTCCAGTAGAAATATCTCTCTGAAATAAAAAAGAAACAGAACCCTAAAATAGTGTAGCTGAATACTGTCCGGCTACTGCTATTTTCAAGGGCTTCCGGCAACAGGTGCAGGAATGCTCCGCCTATCAGGCTACCCGCAGCAAAACCTATCATCAACACCAGTATTTTCTTCAGAATTTTATCGTTTATCGCCAGGCTTATCACGCCTACAAAAGACACTAAACTGACTATTGATGTCGCTATCAGACTATAGATAAACGGCATAGATTGTTGTCCCTTTTAAATAATTTTTTTAATTTCTGA
>MNXB01000122.1 GCA_001871125.1 Elusimicrobia bacterium CG1_02_37_114 | reverse complement strand
TGCAGAATACATATTTTTTTCCACTGCTTCTTTTGTTTTTCCAGTAGCAACACATCCTGGCAAATCAGGGGAATATGCAGAATAATTTTTTTTCACTTTTTCAATTACAATTAGAAACCTATGCATAATAAACCTCCGCTATTTTTTAAGTTGTGCTTGTTTTAGAACACTGTTTAATGTTCCAGCCGCCAAATCGTCTTTGGGATGACCTGCAATAGTTACTCTTCCCGACTTATGGGAATGTTTATATTGTCTATGACTGCCTTTTGTTCTAACAATGTACCACCCGTCTGCTTCTATTAATTTTATTACATCCCTTATTTTCATTCTAAAAGTAATTATAACTCAAAACCAGCAAATTGTCAAGCAAAAACAGTTTGCTGTTTGGGTGAACTTAGTGGCTGGTTCAGTTTGCTGGGTTTTGCGGTGTCTATCTGGTGTCCAAATAGTGTCTATACGGTGTCCAAAACCTAACAAAATCCTATAAAATGCTACAAGTGATATTTAGACTTTTTTCCGTCAGTGGGAACTGCTTGCTATGCTCTACCATCTGAACTATCCGGGCAACTGCTATTTTGCAACAGAATAAATCCTATGTTATTTGTAGTTTATAAATATCTTTCCTATGTTTTATCCTGAAAAGATATACACAATCTCTATCAAAGGTATAAATCATACGGTAATCTTTTTTAATTGTAACCCGCCAGATTTTTTTGTATCCCTCTAACTTTTTAATGTTGAGCCGAATGTCAAATATATTTTCACTTAAAATACAAGCAACTTCCCACGCTTCTTTTTGAATGTTTTCGGGTAGTTTTTTCAGGTCTTTGGTAAATACAGATGTTTTTTCAATTTTTCGCATTAGAAGGCGTCAGGAAACAAAATCAGTAAAATTTTTGACTCCTTTTGTTTTGTGATGGGCAATTTCTCTTATTGCACAATTAAGTCCCTGTAAAAATTCTTTCTTATACAAAACCCGTCTATCAAGAAAATTCTCTAAAAATTCACCGATTGTGTTGTATGCTCTTAGAACTTCAGATAACTTATCGGCTGGAACTCTGATTTGATTTTTTGTTAAAGTAGACATTTTTTCTCACCTCTATTTAGAAAGATGACTTCAATAATAATAGTATAACAAAGTTTCAAATAAAAATCAAGAAATTTTTATTTGACATAAAGCACCCGATTTTATATTATAATATAAAACTTACCTAATGGTTTTAATCCTATGAAAAAACGGAAAAGAAGAAGAAAACAAAGAGTACTTACTAATTATAATTTATCGGTCAGTAAAGTATCGTATTTGAAGGGTGAAATTACTGCCCCTCCGTCTAAGTCGTATACTCATAGAGCAATAATAATTGGTAGTATGAATGGAGGAACGAGGATTGTAAATCCCTTATTTTCAGACGATACCGAGGCGACCATTAAAGCCTGGCGATCTTTAGGAGCAACGATACGTAGATATGCTGACCATTTAGATATAATCGGGTTCAATAGAAAACCATCTATACATAGAGGTTCTATAAACGTCAACGAATCAGGAACGCTTCTAAGATTCATACTTACAGTTATTCCCTGCGGGAACGGGAAATTCACAATAACAGGGAATGGGACGCTTAAAAATAGACCCAATACTGCTCTTGTAGAGGCGTTGAAATCAATGGGGGTAGAAATATCCGGAACAACAAACGACCATAAGTTGCCTATTACAATAACAGCCAGGGGAGAATTATCGGGCGGTAATATTGAAGTAAACGGCAAAATGAGTTCTCAGGCAATTTCTTCTTTACTTATCGGTGCTTCACTGGCAAAGAATGATACGGTTATTACTGTGAAAAATACCTTAGTTTCAAAACCCTACGTTGATATTACTATAGATGTATTGAATTGGGCCGGAGTTAAAGTTGAAAATGACAACTATCAAACATTTAGAATTAAAGCCGGTCAAAATATTTGCTCAAAACCTGAATTCATAGTTCATGGTGATTATTCTTCAGCGGCTTTTATAATAGTAGCCTGTTGTTTAATCAAGTCAAACGTTGTAATAAAGGATTTAATAATTGATAAACAAGGAGACAGAAAAATTATTGACATACTTAATACAATGGGAGCTTCAATTGAACATATGGAAAATGAAGTTAGAATCAAGGGACCTTATAAATTAAAAGGTATTGAAATTGATTGTTGTGATATACCCGACCTTGTACCAATATTAGTAGTTTTGGGTGCGTTTGCGGAAGGTACTACCAGAATTTATAATATATCTCATTTGGTACATAAAGAGAGTAACAGGGTTTACAGCACAGCAGACGAACTTATGCGGATTGGCGGGAATATTCAAATTACAAATAATGAAATCAAAATTATAAAATCAAAACTTTCAGCAGAGGAAATGCTTTCCGCCCACGACGACCATAGAGTTGCCATGGCTCTGTCTGTATCTGGTATGAAAATAGGCGGTCTGACAATTGAAAATGGTTCTTGCATTACAAAATCTTATCCGAATTTTGTATCTGATATGAGACGTCTGGGAGCAAAAATATCAAGAATATCACCGGGAAGGAAAAGGTTCTGTTTCCAAAAAAATAAGCGGGCGATGGGAATCGGACCCACATAACCAGCTTGGAAGGCTGGTGTTTTACCACTAAACTACGCCCGCATCAAAATGGGCAGGGAAGGATTCGAACCCTCGAAAGGCCTAAGCCTGCCAGGTTTACAGCCTGGTGCGATTGACCGCTCCGCCACCTGCCCGCATTCTCGTTAATTCCTGGAGTTAATCCTTCAGGATTTTACTTGATTTCTGAATGTGTCGTCTATTATATTAGTTTTTAATTCCGTTGTCAAATTTTGCTCGGGTATCCAAATAGTGTCTATAATATCCAAAAATTACTCTATACTATTCTCTCCCTAATGAAACTAATTCTTAAAGATTGAATTTATTTTATTCTTCCATTCCTTTTCTGAAATAACCTGAAAGTTATACTTTTCTCTTGGTTCTTTCAACTCAAGTTCCCTTGAATCTTTTTGACTAACAAGATAATTACAGAAATCAAATACATTACGCTTATATTTTGTGTCTTCGTTTTCAAGATGCAATCCTTTTGTTTCAATAACATACATTGTATTATAGTCATCCTGATTTTTAGTATCTAACTTTGTAAATACGAAGTCCGGATAAATTTTATATTTTCTCCATCCCTGAACTGAATAATCTTCTCTTACAACAAGATTTCTATACCACCAAAGAAGTTTATCCTGTTCATCAAGATACCACGCAACTTCTTTCTCAAGTCCGTTAAAATCTTCGGCTGGATAATACTCAAACAAACTTCTTTGAAGTGGTTCCCCGGTGTGTAAGTTCAATCTTGCCTGATTGTTCTTAAGTGCTAACTGCCATTTCAATACAAATTTATTATCTGCCGTTGGCATTAAAAAGCAAAGAATCCGCTTATCTATCAACTCCTTGAAAATACCTTCTGCGAGTCTGTCCTTTTCGCTTTCAATCAATTTATGAAGTTCCTCAATAATAAATACCACATTATTGATAACTTTCACTTCTTTGTATTTATTGAAAAGTATTTTTAGAGCTTTCTGTCCTATTTCATAAGCAATCCACGGGTTAGGAACAATATCAATTAGTTGCCTTGTAATAAATACCCTACTAAACTCAATACCTTTTTGGCTATGAACTACATCTCCCTGAGTATCTATCAACTTTCTCCTATCTTTTGAAAGCGTAACTGTAATGTCTTCTTCACCCGATTCTCTATCAATCAATGAGAGTTCTTTCATCTTGTTGAGGCTTATACTTGCCCAGTCAATTCGTCCCAGAATATCCATATCATAACTTAAATCTCTCAAAGTATTTTTTTCCTGAATGACAAACTTGGGCAGATATACCTTCCCCTTGAAATGCTTGAACTTTTCTCTATATCCAACGGTTTTGGGCTTCGTGGATTCAATGCTGGAAGAGTCGCCTTCATCAACTGTGATACACCCCGCAATATCACCGAGTCCTTCTTCTTCAAAACCTGATTTTATGTTGTGTAAAACCTCAGATGCCTTAGGTCTGTGGCAGAATATGTAACTTTCATCAAGTTCTTTGATTTTCGTTTTTCGGGCATTGGGTTGTCTCAATATTCTTCCAACAAGTTGTGTTATGCTTAACTGTGAACTCGGATTCGTTAATACTGCTAAAACATAAGCAAAAGCGCAATCCCATCCTTCCTGCAATGCGTGTTTTGTTATAATATATCTTATCTCACAGTTTTTACTTAAAAGTTCCACACCTTCAACGTTTAGCTCGTCCTTTTCACTGCTTTTGATAGCAATTTCATTTTCAGATATCCCACACTGTTTTATCAGGTATTCCTTAACGTCTTCGGAATGGACGTATCTCGTGCCTTTCTGGTCAGCGCCAGTGCGTTCAACTTGAATTAAACAGATTGGTCTAATATACTCGCCTGTATTTGATTCGTATTCCTTTGCCGTTTTTTCCAGAACAGTCCTTTTTTCTACTGCTGAAAGTATTACATCCTGCCATTTTAAGCTTGATTTGTTCTTTATGTGCATATCGAGTTTAATCATTTCTTCACGATTAAGCTCCTGTCCACTAATTTCAACTAATTTATTACTTCTTTCTGGCGGTGTTGCGGATAATTCAACAATAATTGCAGGATTGAAATTCCTAATTGTGCTTTGAGCCCCCTCGCTATATGCTTTGTGTCCTTCATCAATGATTATTACTGGCTTAAGTGTTTTAAGGGTATTACCAAGAGAAGTTTTTACCACTTTGCCGAATATCATTGACTCGCTTGAAAAACAATCAAGGTTAGGATATTTGTTCAGAAACTTTTCATTACCTTCCCTGTCATCTTCTGAAGGAAAAAATTCGGTAAAACCGCCACTATCCTTAAATATCTTCAAAACCTCTTTATTCAATCTGTTTGCTGAAGGAAGCATTAACATCATTACCACAAGGTTTTCCTGGACATCATCAGGGGTAAACTTTTCAGTTTTTTCAAGGATTAGCGTCCTTCCGCCACTTGACACGTCCAGAACCTGCCTGTAAGGATGTTCGCGATTCTTCAAATGTCCAATTGTCTGGTAGTAAATCTGTGTGGTTGGTACAATCCAAAGAATAATCCCCGTTTGTTTTTTCAAATACACCCTGTTTATCAAATCAACCGAATGACATGCCAGTAAAGTCTTACCGCCACCTGTCGGAATTTTCAAATAGAAGTCTGGTAAATATTCACCGAGTCCGTTCTTCTTTGAGATATAAGTTGTTCTTTTTACCTTTTCCCAGGCTTTCTGTGGAAAATCAATTGAAAGTTCTGGGTCCTCTTTTACTTGTTTATCATTTTTCTCTTTTAGGGTTGAAAGGGGTTCAAGGTATGCTTTAATCTGATTTAATGTTTTCTTTTGGTAGTCTTTTAGTTCCATATATTTTTTTATTAAAAAAATCTTGACATTTTATTATTTTTCTGCTATAAATATAATAGGCTTTACAAAGTAAAGCCGTCGGCGTTTCTTGGGGTTGTTAGCCCGAAAACAACAGCCCTTTCAAATAAGTTTATCTCGTAATTGCACGCTGTCGATTGGCGTGCATTTTCTTTTTTGTTTGTTATACATTTTTATATGGTCTTTTCCAAAATCAAAAAAAGTTACAACCTGTAAAGATTTATGTCCTGCTCTGTTTCTAAGATAAACAACACATTCTAAGTCCAAACAAAATATTGCAAAATTACCTGAATCAGATTCAAACATTACTTCTTTCTTAATATCATCATCTAACACTGCTTTCATAAAATACATTCTCTTTGCACGTCTCTTGCTAAACACTCGAATTTTGAGATTGCCTTTTTGTGGCTCAAAAAATATATGGTTGAAAGATTTCTCATCAAATATTACGGGAACACCCCAAAGGTTAAAACTATTATTAACATATGTGTCTACGTATTCCTTACGATAGTCATCATCTGAACTAAATAAAACGAGTTCAACTGTCTTTTTCATCAATGTCCTTCCAAACAAATATATTAAACTTATTTTCTGATAAAGGTGTTGAGCTATTGAAACTCTTTATCCTAAGTTTATCTTTCAAATAGACTACCATTTCTGACTTAGCATTTTTTTTATTCCTATTATTTACCGCATATCCAACGAGTCCAGTAAGATAATCAGTTAATTGTAAAAGGATGTTTTCTTTTGAGTCGTAAGCCTGTAAATGTTTTATTGAACAGTTCTGATTATTCAATAAGATATATGAGCTAAGATAATAATGTAATGATCTTGCGCGATTCTTATCTCTTGTAGGCTTTTTATCAATAATAATGTAGTACTTATTATGATTTAATAATTTTACTTTAAGCATAAAATAGTAAAATTTGAAAAAAGCCAATTCCCTGTCATCATTATGGTATTCTTCATAATTAATATTTGTTTTATCTACCACAATGCACCTAAACTGCATAAAATCACTTTTCACAAAGTAATCAACAATATCTTGGTAATAACTCTTAAACATAACATTGGTTTTTGTCCATTTCAATTCAAAAACAAATTTATGTTTATTATATATCTGCTTCAATCCCTCAACAATACTATCCCTTTCTTTTCGTGGAATGAAGAGCGATCCTATTACCATTTTTTTTGAATCTGTGTTCTCAACACGTGATTCATCACAATAAATATTTAATGAGTTTTTTAATTTATCCATAGTAAACTATCTCTTCATTCTATAAATTTCAAAAGGCAACTGGCAGAATTCGATTCTGTGTTCAAGCAAGAATTCAGAATCAAGATACTTTGCAGGAGCAAACACAAGGCGTTTCTTGTTCTTGAAAGCACCCAGATTATTTGCATCATCAAGTCTGAATGCGGTTGACTTCAAATATTCAATATCTGGCTTGTAGAATAAATAAACTTCATACTCCTTCGTTTCGCCTATAAAGTTCTTCTTCTCGTTCATTTTTGTAGGCTTAAATTCTTCTCCAGTAGCAGTATAGAAAACATATCTGGCAAGGTCTTCATATTTAGGGAGTTTGTTTCCTTCAAGAATAGATTCCATTTCTATCGGGTCGCCGAGTTCGAAATAACTGAAAGTCCCTTCAAATCTTTTTATGACCTTCCTTACCCGTTTTGCTGTAATATTATCACATATATCTTCAAGTTTCTTGGATTTCTTACTATATTCATCACACTGTACTAAAATAAATCTTTTATTGCTATTTTCTTCCTTATTCAGCTCTAACACAGCGTGAGCTGTAGTTCCTGAACCTGCAAATGAATCAAGAATAATCGAATTCTTATCTGATGAATGTGAAATAAGAAACTTAATCAATTCAACAGGTTTAGGATTATCAAAAATATCTTTAACACCAAAAATATCTTTTAATTCATTTGAAGCATCTCCCGTATTTGCAACTTCATATAAAATACTTCTTTCTTTTAATTTCTTTGATGACCCTTCTACAAAATATACTTTCTCATATGGAATCCATTCATCATTCTTTTTCTCCCAGTAAATCAGATTATTTTCAATTAAGTACTCCATTCGTATTTTTCCAACTCTCCAGCGACCATCTCGACCATCAGGTGTCTTCGGATAAATATTTTTTCCATTCGAAGACTTGATAGGAAAATACATCGTCGGGCGGTCTTCTCTTTTTGCACCGGTGCCCCATTTTGCCAACTTAATTGCATCAAATTTTCCATCTTTATCTTCTTTATTAAACTGTGCTTCGTTAACTGGAACAATTTCATCTATCCATTCAAATTTCTCCGATTTTGCATATACAAGTATGTATTCATGCTCTGTAACAAAATAGTCATCTGTTTGCCCACCACCTTCTTTTTTTCTCCAAATAAGCATACCAACATAATGATTATTAAACACTTCATCCATAAGCATTTTCAAATGGAATATTTCATTATCATCAGCAGAAATAAAAATGACACCATCATCATTTAACAACTCACGAAGTAATTTAAGACGTGGCATCATCATACATAACCATTTATCGTGGCGAGTTAAATCATCCTTATCAACGGTTTTCCCCAGCCAATCTTGAATCATCGGACTATTAACATTGTCGTTATATACCCAGTTTTCATTTCCTGTATTGTAAGGTGGGTCAATATAAATACACTTTACTTTACCTGCATAGGTGGGCAGAAGTGCCTTCAATGCCTTGAGATTGTCTCCGTGGATAATAAGATTATCATTAAGACTTAAATTATCTGTTAAACTTTTACTTTTTACTGGCACCAACTGATGATACGGTACCGCCAGATGATGATTCTGAACAAACGTCTTTCCCTTAAAATTTAGATTTGCCATTTTACCTTCCTGATGTTTTTTTCAATTTCTTTATATCCCTTTCAGTATAAACCCGATAATTATTCATAGGGTCACGGTGAGCTTGGGGAATTTTTTCAGCACCTTCCCAATTGTAAAGTGTGTTCTTGGTAACTCCTATACTACCTTAATATATGTTTCATCTACAAATTTCTTACCGGAATTAGCAAGGATAGAATCTGCACAAACAAAAATTAAATCTGGATATATCTTTTTTGCTGTCAAATATGCGGATAAATGAGCCAAATCAAAAACGGATTTTACCCAGGTTGTTCTGAGAATTTCAATTGCCTGTAATATCATTTCTTCGGTATTTATACAGGCGAAAAAAAACCTTGCGTATCTCAACGATTGCAAGGTTCAAAAAAAGCAACTCAGAGGTATTTGTAAAAAGATTATTTACATAATCACTCCCTGGCTCTTCTTTATATCTTTTAAGAAAGGCACTTGATTCAAGAAAATATTTTGCCATTTACTCATTATTTCTTTCTTTCAGTAAAATTTCTGTTAATGAAGGGAGTTTCTTTGTAATCCTCCAAATCTGTTCTATAGATGGGGCATTTTGAGATAAATCTAAAATATTCCTGTTAAGTTCTTCCTTACCATAAGAAGCATCGGACAGGCGTGTTCTGATAACGATAGAAGGCGTTTGCTCTCTTTGTAATACAACATCTAATGGAATATTTGGTGACCACCATTCCCAATTTAATAAACCTGTATTTGAGGAAGCCTTCAATGTTTCATCCATACTGGAGTTTATATCAGCATTGGGAGTGCTAATGTTTATTAGAGGATTAACGATGTTACTTTCAATAGCGATTGGAATAGAACTCATTTTTCCTCCTTTTTAATCCATACTTGGGTATTAAGATTTAAGTCTAACGCTGGTTGATTATTGCGAATACTTTTCTGAACTTTCCCTGCAAAAGTAAATTCGTAAGTCAAATCTGTTGACTCTACAAAAGCACCAGGAATAGAAACATCCGAGAATTCACGTCCGCCTAATAATTCATCCGGATGAAATGGTTGTCCAAGTTTCATTGTTGTTGCGTAATCTTCATATAATTGATGTATTGCTTTTTCAAGAGTATCGGTAGTCCTTTCAATATTCAAACCAAGTTCTGTTGCTTCATCTCTGTCAATAGGATAGGCGTGAATTCTGAAGAGCACAGCGACGAAGAATCTCGAGATTCTTCCCCCGATACAAATCATCGGGGTCAGAATGACAGCAACACGGTTCAGTGAATAGATACTCTTATTTTACTATATATTTAATAAAAAATCAAGGTTGCGTTTAGGGGAGTCTTGTGGAATAAGTGTGCTGGATTTGTTTAAATATATTTCTAATCTCTTTCCTTTCCTGTGTCAACTGTTTATTAACATCGCTCACCGCACTGTTTCCTAATGTAGTATGTCTTTTCCTGCTACCTGTTCTAAGATAGTTATTAAATGAACAGGCTCTAAGCCCGGTTTTGATAAAATTTCTTATACCTGATTTTTTTGAATATTGTCTTAAATATTTTATTGATTTCCTATCTATTTTAGACTCATTATTAATAAATTCATCAATATGACTATCCTCTAATTTATCAAAATCCAAATCATTTAAAGTGCAATAATGGACCAGCCTGCTGACAAATTCGTATGCATTTCTTAAACTATACCCTTTTTCCACCAGATAATCAACATATCTCGGAGCATTTGCAAACCCTTTACTGACTTTAATTGCATTCATCATGTTTTCTTTATTCCTGTCAGTTATTTTTAGTTTCTTAAGTAATTCTATGTATACTTTCAAAGTAGTTATAACCGTATCATTGGAATCAAAAAGTGCTTCTTTATCTTCCTGCATATCTCTATTATAACTCATGGGCAACCCCTTCATCACCGTAAGAAATCCCATAAGATTACCGTATACCCTTCCGGTTTTTCCTCTCGCAAGTTCACAAACGTCAGGATTATTTTTCTGAGGTAAAATACTGCTCCCCGTCATAAACGATTCATCTATTGTTATAAATTTAAACTGCGGAGAACTCCACATTACGAAATCTTCACTTAACCTGCTGATATGCATCATTATCATAGATAAAACAAATAAATATTCAAGAACAAAATCCCTGTCACTGACGGCATCTACGGTATTTTTAATATAATCGGAAAATTCCAGCTCTTTTGCTATGAACTTTCTGTTTATCGTTCTGTAATGAGTACCCCCGACTGCACCGGACCCTAAAGGACAAAAATTCAGTCTCCCGAGACAATTTTCTATTCTCAGCATATCCCTCTTGAACATCTCGGAATACGCTCTTATGTAATCCCTGAAATATACCGGCTTTGCCAACTGCATATGTGTATAGGCCGGCATAATGATATATTTATGCTTTTCTGCAAGATTATGTATTGTATGGATTAACTCCGTTAATAATCCCGCAACCCCTACGCCGTTTTTCCTGATATAAAGCCTGGTGTCAGCAGATACTTGGTCATTCCTTGACCTTGCGGTATGAAGTTTTGTACCGATAACATCCCCGAGTTGTTCGGTAACCTTCTTTTCAATATAGGTATGAATGTCCTCGTAATCTTTATTAGTCTTAAATTTATTAAGTTTTATCTGCTGGGAAATTTCTTTCTTCAAATTTTTTAAAACATTCAAAAATTTTTTCTTTTCTTTATGTTTTATTAATTTACCCTTCTCCAGCATTTGGACATGGGCAATACTCTGACCAATGTCTTCCTCATAGAGTTTATAATCAAAAGGAAAGGAGTAAGTATATGATTTTGCAAATTCATTTAATTCCTTCCGAACCTTACTGCCCCATAGGGTTTTTGATTGTTTATAATTCTTTTTCATATCCATAATTATACAAAAATAATATTTAAAAATCCAATCCGCAGTCCTGCCAGATGTAAGCAGGCTCGGTTGAGAGAAAAATCTTATCTGATTTATCCGCAGGATTATCTAATTTAACGAAATCGTGCAATAAACTCAATATCCGCCTGTAGATATTTGTACGGATTACTCTGAAATATCTGAATTTCTTATCCGGACACAGGACAAACTCGTCGAGCAATAGTTCACTGCCGTCAACTGATCCTTCCTCTCTTATTTTTTTCATTAAACCCTTTGTCCATCTTATGCAGGAAAGTCCGATTGAATGAATCTTTTCCGGATTTTTAAACAGAAGTTTCTCATCAGATATTTCAAGAATTTTTTTGTATTCTTTAATCAATTGCCCGCTGTTTATTATTGGTTCAAACCTGAACCCGACAGAATATCCCATAGTCTGACACTCTCTCATAGCATCCAGCCTTTTTTCCAGCGAAGCTGTCCCGGGTTCATATTTATCAATTACACTCTGGGGACTGAGGCTGAAAGAAATAATAAACTTATGTTTGTTTACCATACTTCTAAGGCTGGGAATATTGTCTGTCTTTGTCCTTAGTTCTATCATAAGGTCTGGTTTAAATTCTGAAATAAATTCATCCAGAAACTTAATTATTCCTGCCTGAGGTTCAAACACCAGGCTGTCGGTATTCTCTCCTGCATTTAAATACAAGTTCCTTTTACCATTAACTGGTCCGCACAATTCAATCAATTCTTTTCTCAGCATTTCAAAATTGGTATAAATTTTGGGTTCATGCTTCTGTTTGTTTACGTCCCGCAGATAACAATACAGGCAACCCAGGGGACAGGAACTTGCAAAACGAAGGACATATTCCCCAAAACCGACAATGTTCTCGCCGTATTCATATTTTTTGATAAAAGTATTTTTTCTGGTTAAATATTCAAAACTCATTTTAGAATCGGTTTCCAGTCAATCAATGAATCAATCTGTTTCTTAAACTTTTTGACATCGGGAAGTTTTTCTTTGGGCTCAACGATAATTTCATTGCATTCAAAACATGGATCGGGCAAACGTAATTTCGCTCCTGTTTTGTGGTATATGTGGTTTGCTAATTTCTTAAACTTATCCTGGTATCCGCTGAGCACAGGATATCTGATTCTGTATAATAAATTGTATAATTTATCACCTTTCTGATGTGGTGAAAGTCGTTTATCATTAAGAATGTCTTTTATTCCGGGAAGTTGAAGGATTCTCTCGTGCTTAATTTGTTTTTTTCTTGCAATCTCCTCAAGCCATCTTTTTACCATTAGCGATTGAGTGTGGGTAAGGTGAATATCTTTAAACATATTTTATTATACCAATAATTATGTAATTTAAGCAATTGCTTTTTTATATTTTTTGTTATATAATAGTTAGCCAATATGAAAAATTATAACATAAACATCAAAGAATTAAACCCGTGTAAATTACAACTTGATTTTGATATCGCTCAGGATGAAGTTGTTTCTGAGACGGAAAAAGTATACTTAAATTTGCAGAAAAATGCAAAGATACAGGGGTTCAGGACAGGCAAGGCACCGATGGATATCATAAAAGCAAAATACAGTCCGGTGGCTAAAGAACATGTTGCCGAAAACCTGATGAGAGAAGTAATGTCTGCAGCACTTAAAGAAAAAAATATTGTGCCCATAACATTACCAAGGGTGGATAAATTTGAATTTGAGTTCAATAAACCCTTTAAGTTCAGTGCCACACTAGAAAAAAATCCCGAAATTACTGCGAGGGATTATAAGTCACTGAAGTTAAAAAAACAGATTAAGGCAGTTACTGAGAACGATGTTCAAAAATCAATAACTGAACTACAAAAATATAATACCAGATTAGTGGAATCCAAATCTGATAAGGTAAGAAAAGATGATTGTGCCATTGCCACCTACCAGGTATTTTCAGCGGATGGCGACGAAATAAAAGAACTATCTGCAGAAAATCAGTTAATTGACTTATCATCAGAACAATTATTGCCCGGTATTGTTGATGGTATAATTAATGCAGATAAAAACGAGGCGAGAGAAATAAAAACAAAATTACCACAAGATTTTCCAAAGAAAGATATTGCCGGCAAAGACGTTACTATCAAAATCACTATTAATGAAATAAAAGAAAAAGTCCTGCCTGAATTGAATGACAATTTCGCCAAGGACTTAGGATACCAAACATTTGCTGAACTCAAGACAAAGGTAAAAGAATCTCTGGAGGCAAAAACCGAAGAACAGGCAAAACAAAAACTTGAAGAAGAAATAAACGAACACCTGTTAAAGTCAAATACCATAACAGTGCCTGAGTCATTGGTTGAAGAACAGGCTCAATACCTGCTTTCTGTACTTATGGAAAAGGGACAGCGGATGGGGATTGCTCCTGAAATTATTGAAAATCAGAAATCAAACAATACGGAGAAATGCAGGAATAAAGCGGAAACGCAGGTTAAATTACTTTATATCCTCAATGCAATTGCTAAACAGGAAAACATAACAGTGACTCAGGATGAAATCAACCAGAAAAAAGAAGAAATAGTTAACTCTAACCCTAATCATAGAAAAGAGGATTTGACCCAGTTGATTGAAACACAGGAAAACATGGACAGGTTGATTTCACATATTAAATCTGATAAAATATATAAGTTTATTTTGGACAATGCCAAAATAACCGTTAAACATGTATAGGAGGTTCATCTATGCCAAATATTATACCGGGTGTCGTTGAGAGATGGAATCAGGGTGCGGCAATTACTTATGATATTTTTTCCAGGTTACTTCGTGAAAGAATAATATTCGTGGGCGGATACGAAGGAGTTGTAACGACAGATTCAGCAAATATCCTTGTTGCACAACTCCTGTACCTGGAAGCAGAGGATTCAGAAAAGGATGTATTCCTGTATATAAATTCCCCCGGCGGAGAATTATCTTCTGCCCTGGCCATATATGACAGTATGCAGTACGTTAAGCCAAAAATAACCACTGTCTGTATTGGTAAGGCAATGAGTGCAGGCGCATTGTTGCTTGCCGCAGGTACTAAAGGCAAAAGATTTGCATTACCTCATGCACGGCTAATGATTCATCAGCCGTTGATTATGGGCGGGGGCATTTCCGGTGCAGTGACAGATATAGACATAGAAACACGGGAATTGGTTAGTAATAAAAACAAACTTATTGAAATACTTGCCAAACATACAGGACAGAAAATCGAAAAAATTAAACAGGATATGGAAAGAAACTTCTATATGTCAGCGGAAGAAGCAAAAGAATACGGGCTGATTGACGAGGTAATTGTAACCAGAAAGACATAATATGACTAACCTGAAACAGTCAGACGGATTATATAAATGCATATTTTGCTCTAAAGGGAAACCGGAGGAACTAAAACTTGTCGGGAAGAATGGAATATATATCTGTGAAGAGTGTATCTATAACTCTTATGACCTGTTGACAAAAATTGTCAGGCATGAGCAAAAACAATCTATTTCGCTTTTACCAAAACCTAAAGAGATAAAAAAAGTGCTTGACGACTATGTCGTGGGGCAGGACCGTGCAAAACGCATACTGGCAGTGGCAGTATATAATCACTACCGGAGGATAATTGCTTCAAATAATAAGGCTGAAGATGTTGAACTACAAAAATCAAATATCCTGTTGGTCGGTCCAACGGGTACCGGAAAAACACTGCTCGCAGAAACTCTTGCTAAATTGTTGCATGTACCTTTCACGATTGCAAGTGCTACACCGCTCACTGAAGCAGGATATGTGGGTGAAGATGTGGAAAATGTTGTCCTGCAACTCCTTCAGTCCGCGGACTATGATATAGAAAAAACAGAAAAAGGGATAATTTATATTGACGAGATAGATAAAATTGCACGCAAAGGCGGTTCACCCTCCATAACCAGAGATGTCTCCGGAGAAGGTGTCCAGCAATCATTACTTAAAATTATTGAAGGCGCTATTGTAAACGTTCCCCCTAAGGGGGGCAGAAAACATCCACAGCAGGAATTTATAAAAGTTAATACGAATAACATACTTTTTATCTGTGGCGGAACATTTGACGGAATAGATAAAATCGTAAATTCAAGAATCGGCAAGAGCGGTTTGGGTTTCGGCACCGAACTGAGGTCTAAACATTCAGATAAATCTACAGACAGTCTGCTGCAAGCCATACAACCTGAGGATTTGGTACAATTTGGTTTGATGCCGGAATTTGTCGGCAGGATGCCCGTAACAGCTGCTTTGCAGAGTTTATCCGAGGATGACCTGGTAAATGTCCTGGTTGAGCCAAAGAATTCAATAGTAAAACAATATAAGAAAATGTTTGACCTGGAAGGCGTGGAACTTATATTTACAGACGAGGCCCTTAGAGAGATTGCCCGGCTTGCAATCAATCGCGGCAGCGGGCCAGGGGACTGCGGTCAATAATAGAGGAACTCCTGATTGACATAATGTATGAACTGCCGGGACAAACTGACCTCGTTAAATGTGTGGTTGACATGGAAACGGTAGCAAAAATTCATCCCCCTCTATTAGTCTATAAAGAGGAAAGGAAAATAGCATGATTGAAAATTTTAAAAAACAAATAAATATTCCACAGAAGTTACCGCTTCTGCCTGTACGCGATGTCGTGGTATTTCCGACAATGGTAACCCCTCTTGCTGTCGGAAGAGAAAAATCCGTTAAAGCAGTTGAAGATTCAATGTCTCAACACAAACTGATATTCATCTCTACCCAGAAAAAAGTCCAGGTTGAAGACCCGGCCCAAAATGACATATACGAAATCGGTATAATTGCAGAAGTATTACAGCTGTTGAAAATGAGCGACGGCACGCTCAAGGTACTCGTTGAAGGCATTAAGCGCGGCAGATTATTATCTTTCAAATATTTACAGGAAAAAAATTATGTGGAAGTTGAAGTGGAAACCATAGTTGAGCAGGAAGAAGAAACGCCTGAACTTGAAGCATTAAAACGCGAAGCCCATAAAGTTTTTGCCCAGTATGTGAAAATCAATCGCAGACTACCATTAGAAATCTCCGCCGCCATTATTAATATTGAAGACTCTAGCAGGTTATCAGACATAATTGCCTCGCACCTCACGATTAAATTGCATGAACGGCAAATACTGCTGGAAACAATTTCTCTCAAAGAACGCATGGTAAAAATCGTTGAAATATTAAACCGTGAAATAGAAATTCTAAACATTGAACGGCGCATACAGGGTCGTGTAAAGACACAAATTGAAAAGACACAGAAAGAATATTATTTAAGCGAACAGATGAAAGCGATTCAGAAAGAACTTCACCAGAAGGACGATTTTGCAAAGGAAATAGACGAACTGCGGACAAAAATAAAACAGGCAAAAATGACCAAGGAAGCACAGGAAACCTCAGAAAAGGAATTGCAAAGACTTGAAAAAATGATGCCGTTTTCGCCTGAGGCAACTGTTATACGAACATATTTAGACTGGTTGATAAACCTGCCGTGGGCAGTGACAACGCAGGATAACTTTGATATAAAACGTGCTGAAGCAATCCTGGAAGAAGATCACTACGGTCTAAAAAAAGCTAAAGAGCGAGTGCTTGAATACCTGGCTGTCCTGAAAAGAGTTAAAGATTTCAAAGGGCCTATACTGTGTTTTGTCGGTCCTCCCGGGACCGGTAAGACATCCCTCGCAAAATCCATTGCCAGAGCCCTGGGAAGAAATTTTGTCCGTGCCTCGCTGGGCGGTGTGCGGGACGAAGCGGAAATACGGGGACACAGGCGGACCTATATCGGTTCACTGCCCGGAAGAATTATTCAATGGATGAGAAAAGCTAAATCAAAAAATCCGGTATTCCTGCTGGATGAAATTGATAAAATGGGTATGGATTGGCGGGGCGACCCATCAGCGGCACTGCTGGAAACGCTTGACCCCGAACAGAACAATTCATTTGTTGACCATTATCTTGATGTTGAATTTGACCTGTCAAAGGTTATGTTTATAACAACCGCTAATACCGTGGACTCAATACCACCCGCACTCGTTGACAGACTTGAGATTATCCGTTTCCCCGGCTACACGATGGATGAAAAAATAAAAATCGCCCAGCTGTTCCTCATACCCAAGCAGTTAAAACAGCACGGTCTAACCGAAGAAAACGTTAAGATTACTACTGAGGCGATTAAAGAAATCATGCAGGACTACACCCGGGAAGCGGGCGTGAGAAACATGGAACGGGAAATAGCAAGTATATACCGGAAGGTTTCAAAAGAAATCGCTCTCCAGGAGAAGGAAAAACTTATAACCATTACAAAGAAAAACTCAAACAAATATCTTGGAATACCGGAATTCTACAGGGAAAAGGTTTCACCCAATGATGTCGGTATAGCAACGGGACTGGCCTGGACAGAACATGGCGGAGAAACACTTACGATTGAAGTCCTGATGCTTAAAGGTAAAGGGAAATACACGTTGACGGGTAAATTAGGCGAAGTTATGCGGGAATCCGCACAGGCGTCGCTTTCTTACGTGCGTTCCATTTCCAAATTACTGAATATAAATGAAAAAATCTTTAAAGACAGGGATTTTCACATACACGTTCCTGAAGGCGCTATTCCAAAAGACGGACCTTCTGCGGGCATAACGATTGCCACTGCAATCGCATCTATTGTAACCAATAGACCCATAAAAAAAGATTTGGCTATGACCGGTGAAATAACTCTCCGCGGTAGGGTTTTAACTATAGGCGGGTTCAAGGAAAAAGTTATTGCCGCATATCGGGAAAACATTAAAACCATAATCTTCCCTGAAGGTAATAAGAAGGACTTAAAGGAAATACCTAAAAAAATACAACACGAAATGAAACTTATGCCTGTAAGACATATGAGTGAAGTATTTAAAATAAGTTTAGAAAAATTCTCTGCAGAACGGACTAAAAGGGAAACAGAGCAAACATTTCCTGAAAGTAAACCAGTTCATACACCCGCTTATCAATACACCAAAAAATCAACAAATTGAAGGGAGTTTCTTATGAAGAAATATTTTTTATTAACCCCGGGACCCACCCCCATACCTCCGGAAGTGGCTCAAAAAGAGTCGTTACCAATCCTGCATCACAGGACCTCTGAGTTCGGTGAAATTTTTAATGAGGTTATTGAAGGATTGAAATATGTTTTTCAAACGAAGGAGGATTGTTTCCTGCTCTCTTCTTCCGGGACCGGGGCAATGGAATCGGCAGTGGCAAATCTAATAAGCCCGCAAGACGATGTTTTAGTGGCGAGTTGCGGTAATTTCGGCGACAGGTGGGAAAAGATATGTAAAATATACAAAGCGAACGTGACAAAAATTGATGCCGAATGGGGAACTGCCGTCAATCCGCAGGAGATAAAAGATAAACTTGAGAAAAACAGGAACATTAAAGCTGTCTTTACAACTCATACAGAGACTTCAACCGGTGTAGTAAATGATTTAAAAACCATAGGTGAGATTGTCAGTAAGACATCCGCTGTTTTAGTCATTGATGCGATAAGCGGGCTTGCCGGCCAGCCATTGTTCAAAGACGAATGGAAACTAGACGTAGTCGTTTCGGGTTCCCAGAAAGGTCTTATGTGTGCACCGGGATTGAGTTTTATTGCTATAAATCAAAAAGCCTGGAACCTGGTTGAAAAATCCACATCGCCAAGATTCTATTTTGACTACAAACTGATGAAAAAATCAATACCCAAAAAAGAAACACCTTTTACGCCTGCGGTAAGTCTGATAGTTGCCCTGGCGGAAGCGATAAGAATTATAAAAAAAGAAGAACTTGAAAATATATTTAAGAACATAGAAAAACTCGCTAAAGCAACCCGTGCGGGAGTAAAAGCGTTAAACTTAGAACTGTTTGCAAAAGAAGAAGTTGCCTGTAATGTCCTGACAAGTGCGAAATTGCCCGAGAATATTGAAGGAGACAAACTCGTCGGTGATCTTCGTAAAGAATTCGGTATATCCATTGCCGGCGGGCAGGATAAACTTAAAGGGAAAATTTTCCGTATAGCACACATGGGATTTATTGACCAGTTTGACGTTATAGTCGGCTTAAGCGGTATTGAGACTATGCTGAAAAGGGCAGGACACAATATAACTCCGGGTAAAGCGGTGAGTGCCTTCAAGGAAGTTTTATGAACAGATCATTATTAGGCAAACAGGTTAATAAAGAATTGATTGGTGAGCTTAAAAATAATACGCAAGCTCTATTGTCTTTTTTGCAAAATAAAAATGATGGAACGATTGTTTATGCTTTGGAAAAGCTGGGAAGGTTGGAAAATACCTATAGTAAAGAGCCTTTATTAAGTCTATTAAATAATCAAAACGAAAATATCAGGGCGTTATCAATAAAAAATCTTGCTAAAATAGGCGATGTTTCTCTTTTACCTACTTTTGTTAAATATGCTCGTTCAGACGAGAGTACAGAAGTTAGAAGAGAATCTGTTTCTGCGGTTGGTAGATTAAGAAATGAAAAAGCAATCCCGGTTTTAATTGAATTTTTGAAAGACAACGATCCAAAAGTGGTGATGCAGGCAATCAGGGGGTTACTTGTATTTTCTCAAAGGGAAGAAGTAAAAAAAGAACTCAAAAAGTTAATTGACCACCCAAATGAATTGATTAAAGAGGTTATAAATAAAGAAGTAAACGGCGTTCAATATAAATCAAATAACTCTCAAAGGCATGATGAGTTTCCATCTTCATTAAAAAATACTGTTGTGCATGGAGATGTTCAAGAAATACTAAAGCATGTGCCAGATGAGTCTATACACTTAACATTTACTTCGCCACCATATTATAACGCAAGAGATTATTCAATTTATCAAAGTTATAATGAATATTT
>MNXB01000010.1:19965-21025 GCA_001871125.1 Elusimicrobia bacterium CG1_02_37_114 | reverse complement strand
GCAGTTAAGAAACATGGTTGACACTATTTCTATTTGAGTAACTTGGAGGCATTATTTCTCCAATAATGTAGGACATCCCTCCTATGTCCTATCTTATTCAAAGCCAACCCATCACCAATGCCTGAGGCTGGCAAAACTGAAGGATATAATATCTATTGATTTACGAAATCAATAGATTAATGGACGTTTCAAATTTTACCAGCTCAAAACAAAAAAATTTCGTTTAGCCATAACGGAAGGTTTACTTAATTGAAACTGTTTCTAAAAATTTATCAAATTCTTCGTCACACTCTCCAGAAAGTTGTGTACTTCTTAAAATATATACTTTATTTTCAGTTGGAATTTTAATAGTGATATATTTTCCAATATTTTCACTTAGTATAATAGTCTCCTGTAAGGACTCTCTTTGATCTACTAAAATTATTTCAGTTCCCTTTTCTCGCATACTTTCTTTTTCTTCCAGTGTAGCTTCTTTATAGACATTTATCATTTCTTTGACTTCTTCTACTCCTTCAAAGGGATACATTATAAAATCTACACCATATTCTTCTATCCATATTTTTTCAAGGCGATTAATTTGTATCCTTACCAAACATCCTTCTGGAGGACGATAACTAAAATTTCTTGAATATAAAGTCAATGAAAACGTAGCTCTCTCTTTGTTTAAGGACTATAATTTAGATATAATTGAAACTCAAATAAAGTGGTTACCTTATCGGTCAGCAAGAAACAAATCATCTATATTGGTTAAATCAATTAAAGAAAACTGGACTATGCCTGCCCGTTATGAAAACGAAGTAGAACAGAAAAGAAGAGAGGGGATTCAGAATATTCAATAGGGTGTATTAGGGCAGTTCAATAGGGTGTATTAGGGCAGTTCAATAGGGTGTATTAGGGCAGTTCAATAGGGTGTATTAGGGCAGTTCAATAGGGTGTATTAGGGCAGTTTTTGGAAAATTATGTCTCGTTTTTCAATATGAAATATGGTCCCTTTAACAAGTACTATTATAACAAAGACATATAACTATAACAAAGGATTTGCTGTTTTTCAATAAAATAA
>MNXB01000010.1:0-19901 GCA_001871125.1 Elusimicrobia bacterium CG1_02_37_114 | reverse complement strand
GTTTATAAATGGACATCATAGCAATAATAAATCAAAAGGGCGGAACAGGGAAGACCACTACAGCAATAAATTTGGGAAGTGCTTTAGCATTCCTGAAAAAGAAAGTTTTACTAATAGACCTGGATCCTCAGGCTAACCTTACTTATTCTTTCGGGATACAATCCCCGGAAGGTACTATGACAGAAGTATTACAAGGAAAGCAAACAATACAAGCAATACTTGTAAACAAGGAAGGTTTAGAGATTGCACCCTCTTCCATAGCCCTATCTGATATAGAGATATCCCTGGTTAGTAAGATAGGCAGAGAAGGTATATTAAAAGAGCGGTTAAAGGACTTAAAAAGTTATGACTTTGTTTTTATTGATTCTCCACCCTCACTCTCTATCCTTACTATAAATACCCTTAATGCTGCTGATGAGGTTTTAATTCCTTTGCAAATGGAGATATTATCACTCCAGGGACTTGCTCAGTTACTAAATACAGTCCGGGAAGTTAAGAGGGTATTAAATAATAGGTTAAGGATATCCGGGATTATACCGTCTATGTATGACAACAGACGGAACTTATCAGAAGAAATACTGAAAGAACTGGAAAAGAATATTAAAGAGAAGGTTTTTAAATCAGTTATCCGGGAATGCGTGAAGATAGCAGAATCTCCGAGCTTTGCTAAGAGCGTATTAAGTTATGCTCCCGATTCACACGGGGCAGAGGACTTCGTTAAATTAGCGAAAGAATTTTTAAGAGAGAGATAAATTGCTTATGACAGACAAAATAACTACGGATGGGATTACTACTAATCAATATTATGAACTTTGTAAAACAATAAAAGACCTACTGAATTCAAAGGCTGAGGAATACATAAAAAACCATGAAGTAAAGCAATTTCTAAGTGATGACCCTTTTCCCGAAACAGAAAAAAATAAGATACCAGATATTGAAAGAGTTTATTATCTATTAATTAATAGGTTGAAGAATTGGGTTTGTAAAGAACAAATAAAAAAAGATGGTGGAAGTTTTTGGAAAAAGAAATTTCGCAATAAACCTTATGGAAAATGTAGTTGTGGTGATGACTTCCATATTGGAGATGAGATTGAATTCCACCATAAAATCAGAGACGGGAGACACCCGATACCTACGCATAAAAAATGCCACGCACAAATCAAGAATAAGAAATAGATGCTAATAGGGGTTTAAAATTAAAATATGAAGTTATTAAATTTCACCAAAGTAATAGATACGATATTTCGGTGGGGACAGATGTTCCCATTATTTATACAAAACTCAATAAAAACAAAGAAAATAATAGGGGACTCAACAAAAACAAAAAAAGTAATAGCAAGAGAGTCATTGATTCTTCTTTCTACTGCTTTTGTCGGATTACTAATAGTATATATATCTCAACTAATGTTAAATTCTTCTCAGTATAACAGTTATGAGAAAGTATACGATACTAAAAATATGTTGCATACTCCAACCTACAACATTTACAATTATAACAAGATAATAACAGTTGATTACTATTTGGATGATGGAAATTTTGGGGATTATCGAGATGACATTATTAAAAAATCAAAATATTTTCCTAAATTAACTCAATGGGAATATAGAGATTCAAAGGGAAGATTGGGGAGTTATACAATTACTAATGTACGAGAGAATAAAAAATACCAGATGTTAAACATTCTTATGAGAGTAGGCATAATTTTACTATTCATCTATCCCATACAGTATTTGATAAGGCTTGTTTTATGGGCCATAAGAACATTAAAAACAAAGAGAGCAAGGAGGGCAAAGATATGCCAATAGGAAAAAATGTTAATTTACAAGACCGGGTTATCAAAAAGACAGTAAAAGTAAGTAATACAAGTAAAGCAAGTATTACAAACAAAATAGGACAGCCATCTTTTAAGAAAGGGGCAGAGACCTACGGTACTGAAAAGATGACCTTTTATGTGAAGAAAGATTTGTTGAAGAGGTTATATAACTTTGCATATTGGGACAGGCACAGCGTAACGGAAGCTTTTAATATTGTTATAGCAGACGGATTAAAAGGCAAGAATACAAAAGACAAAGGAGAATGAAAGAATTACCTATAGAATATCTTTACGAAAATTGAATTATGAAAAGGATAAAAAAATAAAAATCTTTTCCGACGGAAGGGGGGGGTATAAAACCCTTGCCGGGGCCGGAAACGTTCGTTGTAGGTCAAATATGTGCGTCCTGAGATTCCGTATTGATTGAAATTAGCCAACATGTGCTTGACAAATTATTTTTTGTTTTGTTTAATGTAGATATTCCTAGTAATAAATACCAACAGTAGGTTCTTTAGGAACCAACAGTAGGTTCCTTATGAACCAACAGTAGGTTCCTTAGGAACAAAATAATTCACTGAGAGGAAACAAACTATGCTTAAAAAATCTAAAACAGACAATCAATTTGTAACAAGCAAAGAATTTAATGAAACCAAAAAAGAATTTATTGAAAGATTTGATAAAATTGAAAATAACATGGCCACCAAAGATGATATCAAACGTCTTGATGAAAAGATAGATACTGTTGATAAGAAAATAGACACTACAACAATGCGGTTATACAAAGAAATCATTAAGAATAGTGAGGCGATAGAAAATCTAAAAGAAACAGTGGCAACAAAAGATGACATTCAACGAATAATATCCAGCATTGACAGTTTGGGAAGCCAAACTAAAGACCATGGACATACGGCAGAGCTTAATACACATCGTATAAAAGAACTTGAACCAAAAGTAGAAAACCACGAAAAACGTATCGGTAAATTAGAATCTCATCTACCACCAGCACTTTGATTAATATTTACAGTGTGAAAACCTGCAATCCCACACAGCAAATAACTCGGTAATCCCCCCTCTGAAAGTGCCGTATTACCCCACTTTCAAGCAACCAAATTCCAGGTAAACAAAAACAGTCCTAAAAAGCCAGAATCTTCCCTTTTAGCCCTAAAATGTCCCTAAAAAACCCATTTTCTTACTTTTCTCGTCAGTATCCCTGTTTTTTCTACTGGTCCAGTATCCGGGAATAAAAAAGTTTTTTTAATCCCCTTGACAGAACAAAAAAAATATTGTATATATATTGTTGTCAATATAATATATGCATATAGACAAATTCATCTGGGATGGAAAAAATATCCCGCATATTGCCAGACACCAGGTTACTCCTGATGAAACAGAAGAGACCGTGCTGTCCAAAGAAAGATATATATGGCGAGCAAGGGAAGAGAGATATTGTGTTTTAGGTAAAACAGCAATGGGGCGATATCTATTTGTAGCGTTTGACTATTATAGTAACAATTCAGCATATGTAGTTACAGCAAGAGATATGGATTACAAAGAAAGAAAACTTTACAAAAGAAAGGTGAGATCATGAAAAAAAATAAACTACCAGTATTTAGAAATGATAAAGAAGCAGCAAAATTCTGGGATACACATAGTCTTGCGGATTATGTTCACCAAATGAAAGATGTGACAGACCTCTTTACCTTCGCTCCAGAACTTGTCGAAAAAATACAACAAAGAGCCAAGAAAAAAATGGTTGCAATAAGACTTGCTAATTGGGAAATAGAAAAGGCTAAAGAGATAGCTAAAAACAAAAAAATTCCATATCAGACTTTATTAAGAGAAATTATCGATATAGGGCTAAGAAAAGAATCTTTAGCAACCACTAAATAAGAACTCATGGAAAACCAAACCTTAAAATGGATAGACCCAAACTGGCCGCTTGAAAAACGGCTGAGAGAACTGTATATCCGACATTATGACGAACTTATCCATGAACAATCAAAAGAGTGGCTGATAAAACGTTTCTCAAAAGGTGCTACTAAATATAAAATAAATACTGCACTATTCTACCGGAATATCATCTGGCAAATCAGAGAACGCATACTTAAAAAGCAAAGAGAACCACTAACCGAACTAATCCGCACTTTCTGGTACATGTATATTAAACCAACACTATCCCGCTCCGACTCACTAGCGACAAAGGAAGATCAATATGCACAGATAAACGGGACACTTGTGAGCATGGTAAAAGCCTGGAAACTAATGGAATATAAAGATATAGGCTTCAGGGATGAAAACCAGGCAAATCGTAAAGTAGGTGGCAATGCTAATATAATACTGTTTGCTGAGAAACTTGGCCATCAGGATTACTTAACTGAAATAGGGAATAAATATTCAATATCAACAATAGCATTGGGTGGACAACCATCAGTATTGAATACAGAATATTTTGTAGATAACCTAAAGAAAACAGGGCTCAATATACAAAGGTCATTCTATCTATTCAGCATAGTTGATTATGACACAACTGGATGGATAATAAGGGATGCCTTCCTGAATAACCTGTATCATTACGGTATAAAAAATATACGAGTAATAGACCTTGTCTATCCTGATATGCTTACAGAAGAAGAAATAAAATTATCCAGGTACCTTATCCCGGCCGGAAAAGATATGACGGTTAAAAACGAAAACTGGCTTAAAGAAGTGTATAAAAGAAACTATAAAAACCAAAAATACCTGGAGGGGAAAACCACAAAAGGGAAAATACTCTATGGCTTAGAAGCAGAGTCAATCACTACCAAACGGCTGACAGAAAAACTTGAAGAAGTAATGGTACCACTGATAGGGAAAAGTGAAGATTTACTGAGAATATACGAATTGAAAAAACTCAATGAATCCATAAAAGCACTCATAGTCCATAAAGTTACTTAAACACCAGCGAAGCATGTGTGGTGTTTACCCCAGCGGTTAGTTTTCAAACTTGTTCTGTTTGAAAACTGCGAGGGGTAGTTGTAGAATTCCACTATAATACTTGATACTTAAAGGGAGATTCAAATGAAAGAACCAAAACAACATAAGTTCCTAAAACCAAACACAATCACAAGGTATGTTATTGACAAACTTAAGTTCAGAATTTCACAAAAAGCAATAACACCACTACTTGAAAGGTTAAATTTTATTATCTCAACAGTACTCACAGAATCTAAGGCATTATCAGAATCTGCAAGACGCAGGACCATAACAGCTGAAGATATGCTTCCGTCATTAGAGAAACATGTTGGTAAAAGACGCCTTATCTGGGATGAAATATTATCAGAACTTATACTGCAGTCACCAGCAGACCTTGGTAAAGTATCTAAAGGTATAAACGACTATATTGAACAACATAAACTAACTAAAAAATAAACCCCCGGCATGAATCTCCAGCAGATAACAAAAATCATATCAAGAGAATACAATCTACCAAAAACATTATCAGAAAATATATTAAAAACTATACTTGAAACCATCAGACAGGAACTAAAACAAAACCGTATTGTTAGACTCAGAGACTTCGGTACTTTCCAGTCCCGCAAAAGCCACGGTAAACTAAGAGCCAAGTTTAACGATTCCAAAAACTTCTTTAAATAATTCTCATACTCATCACCTCCATTTACGCTCACTTGCTACCAGTCGCCCGCCAAAAACTTCTGGCGGGCTTTATGGTAGTAAGTTCGCTTCCCAGCCCTTATACACAAGGGCTGGGTATGGTGCGTCTACGACGCACAGTGGTATAAAGATTCTTTCTACTACTGGCCTATTGACATCGTATAAAACAGATGTTTCCCGGAGACGCTTTTGTTTATGCTCCCTGCAGGTCGCCCCCCCGTCCACCCCCCAAACCTTTTTCGGGGGGGCTTAGTGATTCCCTGGAAAGGTCGCCCCGCTCATCCTTATCCCTCAATGCAAAATTGCACTGAGGGATAGCATTTCGCGGGGCTTAGCTTCATCCTGTTTGCTGGTTGTCCTGGAAGGTCCTGAAATCGTCAGACAAAACAATTTTTAGAGGTGCGTCTCCGTATAGGACGGGGGGGAAAACAAAGACCTGGGCCCCCGCCTACCGTCGCCGTTTTTATAAAGACAAAAGCAAAGAAACCAAAAGTAGGTTCTTTAGGAACAATAACCCCGCCCAATTAAAAATTTTTAGTATGACCCGTCTTTTAAGTGGAATAAAATGCTTACCGTATTTCAAATATATCAACCCCTACAGTTAAAAGGAGCGAATAGGACGCCAGGAGTAACACTTATTGCAACCCCGTTTTTCAGCTCGCCAGATACTCCGTTTCGGCACGAGGAAAAACGGAGTATGCAAAAAGTGTATCTCGGTCGAGTAGGTCTACGACAAACTGTCCTATGCTCCTTTTAACTGTATGATAAATTTTCATACTCACGCATTTTTTTTATATCAAGACGGGACACCCTAAAAATTTTTCTTTAACCCACCCTCAATGGAATAAAACAGAATGAATAAAACAGGGAGAAGCGGTTCAGGGGTTCGGCATCCCCTAACATCTACGATGTTAAGGGTCGGGCAAGCCGTTCGGTTTTACCCTTTTTGTGGTGTGCCTCAAAAAGGGTCGCAAAAAAATTGAAGCCTCAATTTCTCCAATTTTTTTGCTAAAACCGCACTTTCCGATAATGCTGCATTATCCGAACTTGCCTTTTCAAATCCTTTCAGATTTAAAAACCTTCACCCTTTCAGGGTTTCAGGCTTGCCTCACCCCTTCACTTCGTCCTGCGCCCACAGCTTTCCTTAAAATAATACAGGGTTGGCGTGCTCGGACTTCAGCCCTTCGGTCTTCCGTTCCCTGCGCTCGCCACCCCTTTGATCTCTAAATCTCTGCTGTGGGCTTGGATTAACATAACAATTGTTATGTTAACTTCCCCTGTTTTATTCTCTACTACCCACACCTTTTTGGTGCGGGTTTTTCACCCCACCCAGAAAAGATTTTTCAGTGTGACTTGAAAAACTTTTCTTTCCCGCCCATAAGGAATTTTCTTTTCCGTCGGAAAGAGGGTAATGATAACCATTGACCCGGGTGATTTTCATTCGTTGTAGGGTAAATACGTGCGTCCGGTAATTCCGTGACTGAAATTAACAAAAAATTATTCACCAATCAATTCCTTAATCTTTTTGCGTAATTCTCCAAGTCCTACTGGTTTTTCAAAATAAGCTGAAATTTTAGATGTATAGTTTTTATGGTTTTCTTTAAAACCCTTGTCTGCTGTACACATTACTACTGTTGGAAGAGTTGCAGACTTTTCTCTTATTTTTTTAAGTATTTCCAATCCACTAATATCAGGAAGTCCTATGTCAAGCATCATCAAATCAGGTGTGCTTGAACTGAGATGGTCTAATGCTGTTGTACCATCATTTGCGACAATTACATTATATCCTGATTCCTTCAGGGCAATCTCATAAAGTTGTGCTAATCTTACTTCGTCCTCTACTACTAAAATTGTTTTCATTGCTTGTTTTTCTTTATCAGTCGTTCTCTCGCCAATAAATTGTCACCTCGATTTATTTATTTTCTTTAATAATTTCCAGTACTCTTTCTATATCAAATGGTTTTTGTAAACATCCAGCAACACCTTTTCGCTTAAGTTCTGCCAATAGGCTACCGTCAATCAGAGCGCCTGTCGTTATTATCGTTTTTATCTCTGGTAAATACTTCTTTATTTCTTCAATTGTGTCAATACCTGATATTCCTGGCATTATAATATCCAAAAATATTAAATTGAAACGTTCTTTTTTTGATAACTTAATAGCTTCATATCCATCTAATACATATCTCGCATCGTAACCTTCGTCTGATAGGAATCTAGTCATCATCTCACAAATTCCTTCATCATCATCTACAACTAATATTTTTGTTTGGTCCATAATATTTCTACTTTATAATCTATGTAATAGAAAATTTTCATATACCTCCATCTAAAATAAAAAACGCCGACTGTTCTCTTTTATACTTCTAAAAGAGAAATCAAATCGGCATTAAAAAATATACCCGCGGTTTGCAAGGTATATTTCCAAGTTTTTAAAACAAAATATTTTTTTTAGACTCTGTCTGTCTGCAAGGCCACCCCTCTTCCAATTGAGACAATTTCATTGTTTTGCCTCTTCATGAGGTAATCTCCTAATATAATTATTATAACACATAAAATTATCAAAATCAAGGGGTTCCGTTGCCAAACAGAAATTCTTATGGTATGGTACAATAATATTGGTAAGGCTAACCGTTACTTTGTCTTAAAAGAGGGTCCCTTCGGGGACTCTTTTTTTCGCTTTCCGTCTAAAAAGACGACAAAACCGCAAACAGCTTGATTAAAAACCCCGCTTTTTATAAAATATTATCAACAAGACGGGCCCGTAGCTCAACTGGATAGAGCGTCTGGCTTCGAACCAGCAGGTTAGGGGTTCAAGTCCCCTCGGGCCCTGTTCGTCCCGATAAATCGGGACGCTACCCTGAAAAATTGACTTCTTTTATATTAATAATATATAATAGTTCGCTATGAAAAAAGGACTTGTTATTGTAATTTCATCACCATCAGGCGGAGGTAAGACAGCGGTCTGCAGGGAAGTCAGGAAATTTATACCTGCAATAAAATTTTCCATTTCTTTGACAACACGGCCTCCGCGCAGGGGCGAGAAAAACGGCAGGGATTATTTCTTTGTCACAGAAGATGAATTTAAAAAATACATAAGACAAAATAAACTTATTGAATATGCTCTTGTTCACAATTACTATTACGGTACTCCAAAAGATTTTTTAGAAAAGACAATTTCGCGGGGTAATGACATAATCCTCGCAATAGATGTCCAGGGTGCTAAAAAAATAAAAAGAATTTATCCTGATGCAGTGTCTATATTCATACTTCCCCCTTCACTGAAAGTCCTGAAACAAAGATTACAGAAACGCGGTCTGGACGATAAAGAAACAATAGAAACTAGACTGAAAAACGCCGGGAAAGAGATTAAACAAAGCAAAGATTACGAATATATAGTGATAAATAAAAAACTCACAGATACTGCTAAACAGGTGTGTTCAATAATTGAATCCGAGCACAATTAAGGAGGGAAATTGGCTAAAGAGAAAAAAGAAAAAGAAGAACAACCGGTACCGGTAGTAGAAAAAATGCCTCTTGATGCAGGCGTCAGCAGGAACAAACTTGTAGCCCTTGCTGTGAGATGGGCACATGAATTATACCAAAATGAGGAATACAGAAATATACCTTATTCTCAGGTGCTTGATTCTGCGCTCAAGGATATCCTTGCGGGAAAGATTGAAATAGAAAAGATAGAGCACCTTCCACCCGTAATTACCCGAAAGAGTTTAACTGAACGGTTTAGAGATGAAAGAAGAAGATAAAACAATAATTCTCGGAATTTGTGGAAGTATCGCCGCATATAAATCCTGCGAACTTATAAGAACCCTTAAAAAGAAAAACTATAGGGTAGTTTGCATTATGACAGATTCTGCACAGCAATTTATCACACCGCTGACAATACAAACCCTCTCCTGTGAAAATGTCTATACAGATTTGTTTTCTGAATACTGTTCTGACCCGAAACACATCTCATTGTCAAAAAAAGCCGGCATAATTGTAATTGCTCCTGCTACCGCAGATATAATTGCCCGGTTAGCAACCGGCAGGGCAAATGATTTGTTAACCAGCGTAGTCCTTGCCACAAAAAAACCCGTGCTGATATGTCCTGCTATGAACGCAAATATGTGGTCAAATCCTTTGACTCAGGAAAATGTCAGGAAATTGATAAACGCGGGCCATAAATTCATCGGTCCGGAAAAAGGTGAATTAGCGTGTGGCGAAGAAGGGTGCGGCAGACTTGCAGATATAGAAAAAATTGTCATTAAAATAAAACAACTTATCTAAAACCTAATGCATCCCCCAAAAAATCCTGTCGTTCTTATTACGGCCGGTCCAACCAGAGAATACATTGACCCCGTCCGATTTATCACAAACGCATCCAGCGGTCTGATGGGATATATGATTGCAGGATGTGCAGGCAGAGCCAATGCAAGAGTTATACTTGTCTCCGGACCGACACATTTAATTGCACCCAAAAATGTAAAGACAATTTATGTCAATACAACAAAAGAAATGTATGGAGTTGCCAGAAAATATTTCCCTGAAGCGGATATATCAATTTTCTCTGCTGCTGTCAGTGACTTTAGATTGAAAAAAATATTTAAAAATAAACTCAAGGTAAGAACGCTTAATTTACATTTAACCAGAAATATTGACATACTGTCCTCTTTGACCGGAATGTCCTGCAGGAAAAAAAAGATTGTGGTGGGATTTGCAGTTGAAACAGAAAATCTTATGGCTAATGCTTTAAACAAACTCAAATCAAAAAATCTTGATTTTATAGTCGCTAATCCCGTCCAGAGTATCGGCAGTAAAAACACCTCCGGGTTTATCATAAATAAAAACAGCCATATTATCAAAATACCCCCCCTTACAAAACAACGTTTAGCAAAGTTCATCTGGAAATATATAGAAACCCTTTATATGAAACCCCGTTAGCAATGAACCTGCATTCCACAAATGGAAATGGAATATTTTACGAGAGGGGTATCTTCAGAACCGGGTAAATCCTGCAATTCTGGTGCCAAAAAATATTTTGTGACCCTAAAAGTCCATCTGACGGCGGTTTCATTTGACAAACTGGGAAAAAATGAGGTATAATTACGTATATAAGTAGGCAACTTGAACATGAACATAATTTTTATTTTTAAGGCTTAAGTGGAGGATCCCAGATAAAAAAATTAATAAGAGTAAATAAGTTTTTAAGGAAAAGTATCAACTTATGAATATGTTCCTATGGAAAGAGGGTAATGATAAGTATTGACCATGGTGATTTCCGTTCATTTCCGTTGACAAACATAAATTCTTATGGTATAATTGTTGTAGTGGGGAGGTAAAATGGACGTTTTATTTCTTAAATATTCAGCAAGATTATTTGCCAGACCATCTTTTATAGAAGGGATCGGCAGAACAATGGATATTGGCACAACATTAAATGAGTACAACGGGAACGAAACCCCAGAAGAAGCAGATATAGAATCAATTAGAAGTGATTGGAAGGCTGTGGGTGAGCAATTAATGTTAGCCTTCGAAACAATTTCAAAATAATGTCTAAAGACGACCTTTTAAAATTTCCAGAACAGAATAGATTACAGGCAATTCAAGTCCAACAAACTTTTATAGGACCACTCCCCCCCACCTAAAATGTTAGAAGACTATAACAAGATTGTTCCTGGGTCAGCCGATAGACTACTAAAAATGGCAGAGGAGCAATCCGCACACCGTCAATATCTTGAAAAAAGGGTAATAAATTCTGATATATTTAACTCAAAATTAGGTATACTATCGGCTCTAATAATTTCACTTGTTTTTTTCGGTCTTGCGGTTTATCTTGTTAAAAACAATTATCCATATCCAGCTGCCATAGTAGGTAGTGTAAATATCGGGGGTTTGGTCTGGACTTTTATCTACGGGAGTAAAAGTAGACGAGCAGAACGTCAAAACAAACAACAAAACCAACAACAGTCTCAACCACAACAATCCTAATATTTAACCCCACAACAACACCGTTTTCACCGACAGGTCTATACTCGATAAACTCAAACTGTTGGCAAGGTTTGCAGATTATGGAATACATAATTAAAACTAAATCGTTGTCTAAAACTTATACAAGCGGTTTTTGGGGCAGAAATAAAACTCTTGCCCTACAGGATATAACTCTTTCTATCCAGCAGGGTGAATTGTTCGGCGTCCTGGGGCCAAACGGCGCCGGAAAGACTACGCTTCTCAATATTTTCTCGTCCCAGCTTATACCTGATAGCGGTGAAGTATGGATACTGGACAAAAATGTCACTCGTAAATTTGATAACGCTGTGAAAAACAAAATAAACATGATTTCCGGCAACCCGAATTTCCCGTGGAGTTTAACGGTGGAAGAAAATCTGAATTTTTATGCAATGTTATACAATCTCAATAGGACTGAACGCAAAAAGATAATAAGTGAATGTATAGATATGTTTGAACTGAATAAATTTGCCAGGACACGCTATGATAACCTGTCCACCGGCACGAAACAGAAACTTGCACTCGCTAAATCCCTGATAAACAGTCCCGAGCTACTGCTGCTGGATGAACCGACTATCGGATTAGACCCCGATATATCGCAGAAAATACGAAAAATGATAAAAAGATTCCAGGAGGAAAGGAAAATCAGTATTGTCCTGACCACACACTATATGCTGGAAGCAGAGGAACTCTGTGACCGTATTGCATTTATAAAAGATGGCAAAATTCTCGCATTAGGCACCAGTACTGAATTGAGAGAGATTACAAAAACCAATACTCTGGAGGAAGCATTCATTGAACTTACCAATAAATAGGGTTTTAGCTTTTACTTACCGCAACTATGCTTTTGCAAAAAGAAATCTGTTCCCGTTTCTGGAAATGATATTCTGGCCTGCAATAGGTCTGGTATCTATCGGGTTAATGGGTGATTTTTTGTCTCTGGAAGATAAAATGCGGTCTTTTCTATTAATAGGAGCTATTTATTCCGGGGTATTACAGGTAACACAACTGGATGTATCTTACAGTCTCTTATACGATGTCTGGTCAAAAAGTATTAAACAGACTTTTCTGGCACCCATTTCACAATATGATTATATTATAGGAGCCTGGTTATTCGGTATTGTGCGGGGGACAGTGGTATTCGTCCTGCTGGGTATATTTTCCTGGCTGTCATTTGGATTTAAGTTACCGTCAATAGATATTGTCGCCATTTCTCTTGCGGGGATACTGCTCTATGCATTGATTCTCGGTATGTTTGTATGTTTCTGGGTTTTATTATACGGCCAAAGGATTGATATAATTGCCTGGACATTATCAATCCTCAGCATGCTGGTCTGCGGTATATACTATCCTGTAACGTACCTGCCGAAGTTTTTTGTCTGGATGGCACAGCTCCTGCCATTAACATATTTTCTGGAGTATTTCCGGTTGGGCTACGGGTTCCCATTAACTTTCAGGTATCCTTTGATTAAAGGGTTCGGGCTTACATTGATATACGTTTTTATTCTTTTCTATATGCTTGGCAGGGCTTTTTACAAATCACGCAAGAGCGGAATGATGCTGAGGCTCTCCGAATAAAATAATGGGGACGGAGGTAATTAAATTCCAATTGACTTTCCTATATCTCCCTTCCACAGTCCTTGAAATTGCCTCCCAAAAGCAGTTTATGTTAAAAGTTTTTCCTTCTTGTCTTTTTGTTGACGATTAAATATCTTTTTAGAAAAAGGTGATTTGTAAACAATTAACATAATTGAACAACTTTTAACATAATTGTAATGTGGTAAATATCCTATCTAAAAGTGGAATCATAACAAATTACCGTCAGATTACAATGAATTTAGCCAACCACATAAATCTTCTTTATGTTCTTTTGACCTATATTTCTGGTTAAAAAAACAATTAACATAACGGATATGGTTTTATTTTAAGTTATATCCCATTATTATGTAATATAAGAAATTCTGACGAGAAAGTCAACCGACACTCACTTAAAAGTCCTATCTTATCAATCGTTAAAATGTTCATTCTATAAGTTTAGCACGATGATATTCTCAATACACAAGATAATGTTTTTTTGAATTATTTTTGCTATAATAATAAGGGAAATGTATTGAGATGCCTTTGGACTTTTATTATTCTGTTTTATTTACCATTTAGGTTACGGTTAAAAAGCATTGATGCATATTGCATTTGTCTGATGTTATTATAGACGATAACTCAAAAACAATTAACATAAAGCAGTATAATTAAAGTAAATAGTATAGTTAGTAGCACAAATAGTAAATAAGTAAAGACTATCACCAAACTCAAATAATTTATCCGAAATGAATTACTTGAAACGAAAACACATGGTTTGTTTAGAAAAAATAGAATTAGAAAACTTATTTAGAGCTGGCTTAGACGAAAGATTATCTAGAAAAGGTTATACTTTTGACAATTCGGAAAACAATATTCAGAAAATGCATAAGATTGCTAAAGCAGCTAAAATAAAGGATAAAAATGAAATTGAAATGTTTATTGCATTATTTGGTTTATTAAAATTCTATCCAAAAGGAAGTCAAATTTGTTTTGTACTAAAAGATAATATTAATCCACAAAAAGATATTAAATCTTTGGTTGATCTTAAAAAAGCGATTAAAGAATCCGATTTGACTGACTTCGGAATCCTTTTTAATAAGCAACTAAGCGAATTCCAGCTTAAAAGATATGTTGAAAAGGAATTAAATATTGATACGTTCTCTGAATTTATAAAAAAGAAAATATCTCACTATGGCAATAATTTAGGAAGTACAAATCTACTAATTTTATTATCGGGCGGAGGATATATAGACAACGATATGTTTCGCAAACTTAATGAAAAATTGAAAAGCTATAATTTTAAATTTAGGGCTGAAATATTGATTTACTACAACGAAGAAAATAAATCAGAGGTTATTTATCAGGTTTTTCCTGATTTGAAATTTGCTTCAGTTCCATTTAAATTGCCAAGCAATCAATAATAGGTAATCGGTTTCAGACTTGAAAAAGAATTGGGATGCTTGCATTTTTTCTCGGAAATTTAATGATTTTTGGCTTTTTGGTTGAAATACAAATGGATATGTTTTATGGAGTGAACATGAGTGAAAGCAGGAAAAGAAAATTCAGTCAACCGAGCAAATGAGTGGCCGGGGCTCCCCGATAGGATGTCTTTGGAGAACACGGCGAGGCTCGTTTGCGAGGTCTGAATTTACCCTGCTGTAACGTTAAGTGAACAGAATAAAATATATCCATTTGAAAATTTCAGTTATGCAAAAGAAGGTAATTAAGTGATGTGTCCCCAAAATTATATAAATTATATAAAATCATTAAAACAATATCTGGAAGAAGAAAAAATGTTCGGGATAGACGATATTCCCCAGGGAGAGAGGGATGAAAAGTTATCTGCACTAAGTGCACTGCGTGAGAAAGTGAATAAATGCAAGAAATGCAGCCTGGGTTTAGCGCGTATAAAATCTGTATTTGGAGAAGGCAGCCCGAATAGTAAAGTAATGTTTGTCGGCGAAGGCCCGGGATATGCTGAAGACCGTGAAGGTAAACCTTTCGTCGGCAGGGCAGGGCAGCTGCTTACAAAAATAATAGAGTCAATAGGGCTTAACCGTGAAAGCGTGTATATAGCAAATATTGTAAAATGTCATCCTATGGTAAACCCTTCCAATCCTGAACTACATGGTAACGACAGGCCCCCTACACGGGAGGAATCCGCAGAGTGTCTGCAGTATTTATACAAACAGATAGAGATTATCAAACCTAAAATAGTATGTGCCCTGGGTAGTTCTGCTGCTCAGACATTGTTAAATACTACAGAAGGCATATCAAAATTACGGGGAAGGATACATGAGATTCTTCCCCCGCCGTGGCGGGGTCAGAATGACATTATGAGAATTCTGCCAACATATCACCCCGCAGCTCTACTGCGCAACCCGTCTTTAAAAAAAGATGTCTGGCATGATATGAAGCTTCTCAGGTCAGAACTGGAAAAACAAAAATGATTGCAGAAGTTGCACTGCCGATTCCTGTCCGAAAACTTTTTTCATACCGCATACCGAAGGAATTAGAAAATAAAATTTCAGCAGGGCAGCGGGTTCTTATCCCGTTCGGCAACCGCAAAGAAAAAGGGTATGTGGTTAGTATAAATGAAACTACCGGGCAAAGTTACCTTAAAGACATATCCGGCGTGGTAGATGATATACCCATAATTACGACGGAACTGCTTAAATTAGCTGAAATTATAAGCAACAATTATGTGTGCTCGCTGGGCGAAACTCTGGACTCTATTTTTTCTGTCAATATAAACAAAACTGATACAATACTCCCGCCAGAACAGATGACGTTCATCCCAAAACATAATAAGCCAGGTATATTCCTGCTGACCAACCTGCCCCGGAAAGAAAGAATGGAAATGTATATAAACCTTCTGTCAGAATCTTTAAAGAACGGAGAATGCATACTCCTTGTGCCGGAGATCTTTTTCATAACGGATTTTATAAAACGTCTATCAGATGTTTTCGGCAATGTTGTAAATATTTTTCATAGCGGAATCACACCCAAACAGAGATACATAAACTGGATAGATACGCTTAACAACAAAATGAAGATTACCCTGGGGACGAGGATGGCCCTGTTTATGCCATTTGGAAAACTTAAGACGATAATCATTGAAGACGAAACTGACCAGTCTTATAAAAACCAGCAGAAACCTATGTATAATACTATTGATGCAGCAATGGAACGCAGTAAACTGACGGGTTCTGTGGTTATACTCGGCAGCAGAATCCCCTCACTGGAATCTTATTACTACTATAAGACAAAGAAATACCGTATGATTAAAAACAAATACGGTTCAAAGGACTCATTTGAAAAACCTGAATTTAATGTAAAAATCATTGACTTGAAGGAAACAAAAACAGTGTTTTCAAACGAATTAAAAACTGAAATAGAACAAAGACTGGCAAAGAATGAAATATCGGTAATCTTCCTGAACCGAAAAGGGTACGTAAACGTCCTGTTCTGTCCAACCTGCGGTACTACAAGAAAATGTCCTGAATGCGGTATATCTCTTGTCTATCACGAGAAAGAATCATTATTAAAATGCAGGTATTGTTCATTCACTGAAAAATTCAGTGAAGCATGTCCAACCTGCGGGAGTAAAAACCTGCGCTTCCTTTCTTCAGGGATAGAAAAGATTGAAGATGAGATTAAAAGGGTTTTCCCCCATCTGAGAGTTATGCGTATTGACAGCAGTACGCTCAAAACAGAAAAAGATATCCATCAATCTGTGGAAGAGATTGCCTCTGACAGGATTGATTTATTAATCGGCACACAGTCGTTATTACAATTAGAACCCAAAATTAATTCAGCGGATAAATTAGATAATCCTGCGGATATTTTCCGCAAGATAACTTTATTGTCAATTCTTGATGTTGATACCTTACTTCATCTGCCTGATTTCAGGTCAGCGGAGCGGGCATTCCAGTTAGTTTATAAATTATCCGATATACTGAATAAATCAGATAATCCTGCGGATAAAAAAAGCACAATCCTTATCCAGACACGAAATAGCGACCATTATATTTTCAATACTCTTAAAAAACTTGACTGGAAAAAATTTTATAACAGTGAACTCGTTCACAGAAAAGAACTCGGCTATCCGCCTTTTAATCGACTGATAAATATCGTTGTTCACGGCAGAAATAAAAACAATGTCCTGAATGAAGCACAGAAAATGTCCGGTTTTCTGCAGGAAACTTTCAAAGATAGAATCACTATCCTCGGTCCCGTTGAACCGTATCATATAAAGTTACGGAGTGAATATCGTCAGCAGATACTGTTAAAAATAGACCCCGGCAGGACTGAAGAAGTGGGTGCAAAACTTGGAGCATATAAACCGGAGCATAATGCGCGTATAACCTTTGACGTTAATCCGTATGAACTCGTATAGTAATATATCGCAGGCTAAAGCCTGCGGCTACAATAAATTATTCAATAAATTACTTCCTTTTGTTATCTTCATTGTTATATTCGCCGTCTATATATTCACCGCATATCCAACCATAGCCCCTTACCGTGACAGCGGCGACTTGATTGCTGCCGGTTATACCCTGGGTATACCGCATCCGCCCGGCTATCCATTATATTCCATACTGGGAAAAATAGCTACAATTCTCATACCCTGGGGTAATATTGCTTACAAAATAAATCTTGTATCAATATTTTTTGCCGCTGTAACTGTAGCGATTATTACTATTGTATTTGACAGTATTCTGGCCGGCACAATAGCGGGTCTTATGTTTGGGGTTTCCAATGCGGTGTGGTCACTGGCACATGTATCAGAAATGTACACCCTGTCTGCTTTCTTTGCAGTTTTACTGGTTTATATTCTACTTAAAACATCCGGCCAGAAAACGAACCTCACGCTATCTATTAAATATCTGCTGCTTTCTGCATTTGTTTTCGGATTGGGACTCTCAAGCCATCCCACATTAATATTGCTTCTTCCGGGAATTGGTTTTTGGTACTTGCAACAAAATCAGAAACAAAGATTCGCTGGCATTAAATTCCATAACCATTTAGTTATTCTTATATACTTCTTTTTAGGTCTGTCAATATATTTATATCTCCCACTGAGGTCTGCTCTTGACCCTGTGCTTGATTGGGGTAATCCGGAAAATCTGAAAAACTTTCTACGAGTTGTAACAAGAGCAGACTACGGCGGGCTAAAACTGCATCCTGAACAGAGTAAATTTATGTGGTCAGTTTCATCCATAACAGCACAATGCAAACTGTTTACGAACGCAGTCCTTGACCAGTTTGGTATAACAGGTCTTATCCTTGGCATTATCGGAATTTATTACTCATTTATTAAAAAGACCTCCGGCCTGTTATTAACGAATTTTCTGATTGCAGGTATCGGATTCTTCCTGCTGTCAAACCTACCGCCAGGAGAAAAAACCACTCTGCCCATTCTTGAACCTCATCTTGTTTTACCCAATATGATTTTTGTCCTGTTTGTCGGGTATACCTTAGCCAGACTGTTTAGTTCACGGTTGAAAATTCTATCATTAGTATTTTTAATACTGCCGGTGTATCTTTTTGTACAAAATATCCCGTATCAAAATGTCAGGAGCCATTTTTTTGCCTATGACTTTGGAAAAAATGTTTTGCAGACCATTAAACCCGGCTCCATCCTGTATAACCCTGATGACCCCACCACGTTTATTACAACATATCTTCAGGTATGCAACAAAAAAAGGGAAGACGTGAAATTAGCAACATATTTCCGCACATTCTGGGGTTATGAAAGAATCAAAAAGTTATATCCGGAAATCCTTCCGGGCAGGAAATTAGAGTCGGCACAGAAATTTGTCAGGGCACTATTTGAATACAACTTAAATACAAGGGAAATCTATACTGATGTATCTGTAAAAACTCCCGAAGGACATACCGCGTTCCCGCAGGGACTACTGTCCGTTATAGGCAGGAAGGAAGGGTTGGAACTGTTTAACAATGCAGAGAACCTGTTTAATCTCTATATTTATCGCGGGAAATTTCATACTGACCTGTATAAAGATTTTTTCACTAAAAGAATTCTTACCTATTATGCTGCTGCGCATAATAACCTGGGGATTGAGTATGCGGGGGCTGGAATTCATACCAAAGCACAGCAACACTACAAAACGTCTCTCATTATAGAGCCGGAGATGTCCGAGGCATTGAATAATTTGGGCACAATTGAATACAGGGAAAAGAAATACGATAATGCAATAAACCTTTTCAGTAAAGCGTTAAAATTAAAACCTGATGATTGTTCGCTACTTTATAACATAGGTGTTTCTTACAGGTCACAGGGAGATATGGAATCAGCAGAAAAATACTTCAGAGAATCTGTAAAGAAAGGCTTCTATCCACAATCATTAAACGAACTCGGACTGATGGAACTAGACCATAAAAATTACACTGAAGCGATTTCTATATTTGAAAACCTGTTAAGCAGGTCACCGGATTATTACCTTGCTTACTATAATTTAGGACTTGCATACCAAAAAAATGGTGATTTTAAGAAATCGGTGGATTCATATAAAAACTATTTAAAATACATAACCGACCCAAACGAAAAACAAACTATAGAAAAAATGATTGAGAAATTAGTGAGAACATTGAAATAAAAGTTTAGGATTGTATTATTAGCGGTGTCTGCCTGATGCTGTTGATTTCTGTATCCATATCAATAACTTTACTCTTGTCAGCCATCATTACACAATGTCCTTCAAAAACAGCACCTTCAGCTATACTCAATAACGCGGTATGTATGTCACCTAATACCTGTGCATTTCCCATTATTTCCAGATTTTCTGTAGCGGTTATATTTCCCGTAATAGTACCGCCGATAATTGCTTT
>MNXB01000045.1 GCA_001871125.1 Elusimicrobia bacterium CG1_02_37_114 | reverse complement strand
GCTATAAGCAGACTTCTTATATGAGAAAAGCGCTTTCTCATCTCAAGAAAAAATACAGATTTTTCGTAGCCTGTTTCGTGGCAGAGAAGACGTCTTTGCCGTAAGATGGATTTCCCGAAAAGGAAAATCAGGATACCCTCCTTGTTTCAACAATCAAATGAAAAATAGGATTTTTCCTTTACAGAATCAACTCATCCCCGTATCTCGCTTTAATAAAGAAATCAAGAGAAGATATAATGCAGGATTGATTAGTCCTCGCATTAAAAAATATTAAAACTTATAATCTTAGATATAGAAATGATAAAGGTAGGTTTCTGTCAGCGCACTTAAGCACCTATTGGGACTTAATCTATACACTTTGATAAGATGACTTGACAATCTGTATGATATTTTGCTACTATTCTATAGCAATGATAAAGAGAACGGCTCAATCAACATTAGAAAAAATGTCTTTGGGATTTCCGGTAATTGCTGTTACAGGACCCAGGCAATCAGGGAAATCCACTCTCGTTCAAACTACTTTTGCGGAGAAGGATTATGTTACCTTTGATAACCTGGATGTCCTTGCATCAGCAAAAGCTGACCCGCGCGGATTCCTATCCCGGTTTCCGGATGGAGCAGCAATTGATGAAGCCCAGCGGTTTCCTGAATTGTTTTCATATATAAAAGTAATTGTAGATGAAATAAAAAAACCGGGTATGTTTGTTCTGACCGGTTCGCAGCAGTTTGGTCTGGTTTCATCTATCACAGAATCGCTTGCCGGCAGAGTCGGCATTGTAGAACTGCTGCCTTTTTCTGCTGAAGAACTGCAGTCTTCAAACCTCCTGCCGCCAGTAATAAATGAAATTTTATTTAAGGGCATGTATCCGCCGCTATACGACAAAAATCTTCTCCCAAGCCAATGGTTTGCCGGATATGTAACCACATATATAGAGCGCGACGTAAGAAACATGCTTAATATACGCGAGCTGAATATTTTTCAGCGGTTTTTAAGAATGTGCGCCGCGCGGGTCGGGCAGTTGCTCAATATATCGGCTCTTGCCAATGACTGCGGCATCTCCACGCCTACTGCCCGCAATTGGATTTCAGTCCTTGAGGCAAGCTATATTATTTTTCTTTTACGCCCGCACTTTTCAAATTTTGGAAAACGCCTTGTGAAAATGCCGAAACTGTATTTTCATGATACAGGCCTTGCAACATGGCTTTTGAATATTCATGATACCACCCACCTGGCTATTCATTCAAGCCGGGCGGCATTGTTTGAAAATTTCATTGTAAGTGAATTGTTAAAACAACGTTATAACCGGGGACTTGTTTCAAATCTTTATTTCTGGCGCAACAATCTTGGCGATGAAATAGACCTTCTGATTGACAACGGCACTGAACAAATACCGGTAGAAATCAAATCCGGGGAAACTATTACTGAAGATTACTTTAAAACTCTAAAAAAGTGGAAGAAAATAACCGGCAAGGAAACCGCATCCTATTTAATATATGCCGGCAGTGAATCCCACTTGCGGCATTCTGTTAAAATAATTCCCTGGCACGCCATACCTAAAATATAACTTATTCGCCCTTAACTTATAGGGCTGTTCCTAACAGGCAAAACATCTCATACCGGTACCCGTCAGGGTTTTCCTGCGTGTATTCCGCTATACTCAAAATCCGGTAATTGTATTAACGACTGGTTTTAGTGAATTATCCAAAATTTCTAGATGGAATTCTATCCTACTTCTTCCAGTCGTCGGGTAATCAGGATTCCCCTCACCAAGGACTTCGGGGTAAACTCACTTTGGATTTTAAAGAAATCCAATATTCAAATCCAGAGACAAAGTAGTTTTTTTAGAGGGACTTTATCCCCCTAAAAAAACTCCTCGGGGAGGACTCGAACCTCCAACCCTTCGGTTACAAGTGCCTCTAAATTGCTTTAGAGCTTGGACTATCTCATCACCCATCCTACTAATAAATTAAGATTAGGGTGGTGGGCGCTTCCCCTCAAGAATTAACTTGAGAGTACCCCTTTTCAGGGTAGTCTCTGCACCTTCTTCGATTCTTAATCGAAGCTTGGCTCAGGGTTGCCCTACTTTTAAATAGGGTTTCCTTGAATTCACCCACTTTTACATCCCCAATTACTTGGGGGCGCTGCAATTTTTACAGCCGAATGCTCCACCATTGAGCTACCGAGGAATCACTTTTACAATTCTTTTCTTGACTCCAAAGAACGAGTTAACGTTATTTCATCTGCGTATTCTAAACTGCCGCCCATCGGCAGTCCGTATGCAAGCCGTGTTACTTTAATGTTTTTTGGTCTTATCATTTTTGCTATATAGTTTGCTGTTATGTCACCGTCTGTGTTAGGATTGGTGGCAATTATTATTTCTTTTGCACCATTTGTGTAATTCATCAGTTTATCCAGCTTGAGGTCTTTTGTCGTTATACCTTCTAATGGTGAAATTGAGCCACCCAGGATGTAGTATATACCATTATACTTTTTTGTTTTTTCTATTGCAATAAGCCCTTCAATATTCTCTGTAATGCATATTGTCGTATGGTCGCGTCTATCGTCGGAACAAATGCTGCATATTTCATTTTCCGAAGGTGCAAAACATTGTTTGCAGAGTATTATTTTTGATTTTATCTCCCTGATTGCATCAGCAAGTTCAGTTGCTTCTTCATTATTGGTGTGGACAATGTAATATGCCAGCCTTTCTGCCATTTTAGGTCCTATACCGGGTAGAGAGTTAAATGCTTTTATTAATCTATCTAAAATTTTATGTTTCACTTGTTTTTGACTATTTTTCCGGAAAAACTTTCCATTATTTTTTTAAGACCTGCATCTGTTGTCACATCTTCTTCAGGCGGTTCTGTTTCAAGCACAACGTTATCTTTATCAGCACCTCTGGCATCGTCTGCAGGGGTGAGATCTTCTTCAACTACTACTTCCTGGACATCAGGCTGTAATTTTTTCTGGGATACTGTACATATTACTTTTGTTTTTTCATTGAAATGTCTTTTAACAAGTTCATTAACCATCTGCAGGTTTTTAATCACGATATCATACTGAAAAGTCCCCTGTAGAGATAGCGTTATTTCGGTCGGAGAAGACATCTGTGCCTGTGCCTCTTGAAGGATGTGTCCTGCAGAAGGTTTTTTCTTTATAATCTCGTTTAGGATTAATTCCCATTTGGTTTTAAAATCAGGGTTTTCCTGCAGGATTGGTTTGGGTTGCGCCTGTACTGTTGCGGGTGTTGTTGAAGCAACGTTATCTTCACTTCCTCTTACAGAGCCTACTTCGGCAGAGTGCCTACTGTCGGCACTTCCAGAGTGCCTACTGTCGGCAACTTTATCTAATTTTGTAATTAGTTCCTGAATATTTACCGTGGATTCCAGAATTTTTAATGAATAGAGTTCAAATACAAGCCTGGAGTTATCACTCCACCGCATCTCTTCTATGCAGTGGTTGAGCATCTGTAATACTCTAATAAGTTCCGGGATTTCAAACCTGTCTTTGTATTTATTCAGCAGTTTTATCTCTTCGGATAAATATGCATCAGCAGCTAAATTTTCTGAGCCATATTTGGTAAACACAAGCCTCCTTAGCTGTTCTCTTAAATCGTGTACGAATTGCGTAAGGTCGTATCCTTCTTCAGTTATCTGATAGATATGTTTTAATATTCCTTTTCCGTCTTTGTTTAATATAAATTCTATGTATGCTGATATTGATTCCAGCGGACTCAATCCGAGGATTGTCCTTACTGTATCTCTGGTGATTGTTTTATCAGGCGAGAACGAAACAATCTGGTCAAGTGTACTCAACGAATCCCGCAGTGAACCATTGGCAGTCTGTGCAGTCAGTGTCATTGCATCTTTTTCTATATTAAATTTCTCAAGTTTTGTAATTTTTTCTATCTGACTTATTATTTCATTTGTGGATATGGGGCGGAACCTGAATCTCTGACACCGTGAACTTATTGTTAAAGGTATTTTTTGTGGTTCGGTAGTGGCAAGTATAAAAACGATATGTTCAGGCGGTTCCTCCAGGGTTTTTAATAAGGCATTGAAGGCAGGGTCAGTTATCTGATGAGCCTCGTCTATTACATAAATTTTATATTTTGAAGATGCAGGAGTAAACCTTACATTTTCTCTCAAAGCCCGTATCTCATCAATCCCACGGTTTGATGCACCGTCAAGCTCAATTACGTCTATAGATGTACCGTCAGTTATTTCTTTACAATTGATGCATTCGTTACAGGGTGTCCCCGCAGGACCTTTTGCACAGTTTAATGCTTTGGCAAATATTCTTGCAGTTGTGGTTTTCCCTGTTCCCCGGGGACCACTGAAAAGATATGCATGTCCGATACGTTTTTCTTCAATAGCATTTTTCAATACCTGCGTGATGTGTATCTGGCCAAGGACATCGTCAAAAATCTGGGGTCTGTATTTTCGTGATAAAACGAGATATGACATAAATGATCACTTATAATCCCCCTCATATCCCCCTTTACCGAAGTAGGTTCCGTAGGAATAAAAGGGGGAGTAAGAAGGATTGAATTATGAATTTAAAATGGAGGTGATGGGATTCGAACCCACGACCTTCCCCACGCCAAGGGGACACTCTCCCAGCTGAGCTACACCCCCAATTTGCCTTGCAAATTGTCCCCGCGTATAGTCCCGCCTTGGCGGGACTGCGTGGGGCATCTCATATATGTCGATGGAAAATTTTTTAAATGCGTTTTATTGAACCCTGCAAAAGGCTCAGAAATTCTGTTTTCATCAATAATATATTGCCTTATATAATTTTACAAAGTTTTTGTTGAAATTGCAAACCAGATTTATTCTTGAAATCTCAATAAAAAAATGTTATAATTTCTCATTGACGAAAATGAAAGCAACAATTTTACACATTAAAAATTTGGTTCAAAAAAGAAAATATCGAATAACACTTCATGCAGAGCAAGAGAGGGATACTGACCAAATAACAAAAGAAGAAATAGAAGGGGCTTTGTTATCAGATAAATTAGAAATCATAGAAGATTATCCAAATGATCCAAGAGGACACAGTTATTTACTTTTGGGATTTACCAATAATGATAAACCAATACATTTTGTCTGCGGATTGGGAACAGTAGAAATGTTGATAGTTATAACTTTATATATACCGGATGAAAACCTATGGGTAGATTATAAAAAGAGGAGGCTATAATAAAATGGAAAAATGTTATTTTTGCAAAGGAAATATGATAAAAAAGAAAATCAAACATCTCCACAAATGGGGTGAGAAATATATTCTGTTTGAAAATCTTGAAGTTGAAGTTTGTAAACAGTGCGGTGAAGTATATTTATCGCCTGAAACGTTGTATTTGATTGATAAGAAAACAAAAGAAGAAATCAAACCTAAAAGAACCATTGCAGTTCCAGTTGTTGCACTCTAATTTAATAGACAGAGCTTCGAGTTTAATTTACATGATTTGTTTCAATTAGATTACTGATTGGTCTGTTTTTGGGTCAAACAGATGAATTTTATTAGTATCAAATACGATTTCAATTACCTCGTTTGCTCTTGCCTGGACGTGCGGGTTAACCGCTGCAGTGAAATTGTTTTTTTCTGTTTTGAAATGCAGGTATACCTGCGGACCCATTGGTTCTGTCATATCAACTTTGAGCGCTGCAGTGTTGCCGTTCAGCGAGCCAAAGGTATATGAACTCTTTTCATGAATATCTTCCGGCCTTATACCGAGTAAAATTTCTCCGTCAATAAAAGATTCTACTGCCTGTCCGATTTTTCCTGTTGCTTTTAATCTGAACGTGCCTTCGTCAAGATATATATTCTCGCCGTCTTTTATTATTTTGACCTGGATAAAATTCATTGGTGGTGTGCCAAGGAAACCCGCAACGAATTTATTATCCGGGGCATTGTATAAATTCAGGGGTTCATCAACCTGCTGTATCATCCCGTCTTTGAGCACGCACAGCCTGTCGCCCAGTATCATTGCTTCAACCTGGTCGTGGGTTACGTATAGAAATGTTGCCTGTAACTTTTCGTGCAGCTTTTTTATTTCCGTGCGCATCTGTAACCTCAGTTTTATGTCAAGATTTGAAAGCGGCTCGTCAAAGAGGAATACTTTCGGGTGACGGACAATAGCCCTGCCGACTGCAACTCTCTGTTTTTCACCGCCGGAAAGATGTTTAGGCAGTTTTTTCAACAAATGCGATATATTTAAAAGTTCCGCAGCTTCATTTACCCTTGATTCAATTTCTTTCTTTGGATACTTGCGGACTTTCAGGGCAAAAGCTAAATTTTCATAGACAGTCAGATGAGGGTATAATGCATAGTTCTGGAATACCATCGCTATATCGCGGTCCTTCGGACGGAGCTGGTTGACAAGCACATCATCTATGTATATTTCTCCTTCCGTAGTTTTTTCTAAACCTGCAATCATTCTCAAAATAGTTGTTTTACCGCAGCCGGAAGGTCCCGCTAACACGCAGAATTCCTTATCGTTAACAGTGAGATTAAGATCTTTCACTGCTGTTATCGTTTTTCCGTAAATCCTGGTTACGTTTTTAAGAGTTACTTTAGCCATTTTGAAAAGGAAATTATAAAAGGGTAAACCCTTAATTCCAGGAATTTAAATTATAAAAGGGTAAACCCTTAATTCCAGGAATTTACCCTTTAGGGTTTTATCCTTCAGGATTTTATTTAAAATTTTACTGTCAGACTGAATCTGTGCATCGTATTCAGGTATTCATGCGGTGTATAGGCATAATCAATACACAGAGAGATTCCCGCTTTCGCGGGAAGGACAGACTGTGGATTTGTATCCAGACCCAGTCCTGCATTGAAATTAAACTTTCCCGACTGGTAGAAACTGCCCAATCTCAGTAAAAATCCGGTTACAATTGTAGCTTCAATTCCAAGATTTATTCTCCATGGACTGTCAATCCTCTGAGACACTTCCGTGGAAATTGTGTAATTCCCGCCGTTATATGCAGTGCCTAACCGGACAGTCGTTGGTAAGATATCCGTCCCGATGTTTGAACCTATGTTCTGTACTGCTACAGCATAATAATTATTCCCCCTGTCAGGGCCGAACAGTAACCCTATGTCTCCTGCAACAGCAGAATTCTCGGTTTTATATAATTTCTCAGATATATATTTTACCGTGATACCCAGGTTGGCATTTTCCTGGACAGGGCTGAGGTAGTATTGTTCCTTGAAATTATAAGCATAACATAAAGACAGTGCCGAATCATTTAAAATAATTTTGTCACCTGTTACAATTTCACTTGCTGTATCGGTTTCACTCAATGTGCGGATGTAATCTTCAGTCTGTAACAGGACACAACTAAATCCGATTGCGTGTCTGTTGGAGAAACTTTTACCGAAAGAAATATTTTGTATAGTTATGTCATTATACCAGTTAACCTGGGTAAGTCCTATTTCTGTTTTGTTCAACCGGATGAGTCCGGCAGGATTGAATTCTATCGCACTGACATCGTTTGCTAATGCAGAAAAACTTTCACTCAATGCCTGCGGTCGTGCCGAGATATTGAGTTTAAGAAAAGTTGCACCCGCTGTCCCGGTGGTGGCAGCCTGCGATAAAGAAACAGCGAAGATTAATATGAAAACGAGATTCTTCGCCAAATGACTCAGAATGACAAATTTCTTTAGACTCAGAATGACAAATTTATACCCTGTAGCGTCCCGATTCATCGGGACGATTTTCTTAATTTTCATATACTGCTCAGATGTTTAAAGTTATCCTTCAGATTTCCATAAAGAGTTCTATAAACTCTATAATATTCATCATATATGTCGGAATTTTGTTTTATGGGTTTTGTTTCTCCTGTCACCTTTATTATTTCATCACACGCAGATTCCACAGAATGGAATACTTTTATTCCGGCACCCGCGAGAATCGCAGCCCCGTAGGCTGCTCCTTCGGTTGCATTTATTGTTAAGGTCTTGACTCCGTTTATGTCAGTTTGAATCTGTCGCCATGATTTTGATTTTGCTCCACCGCCGGAAGTCCGGATTTGATTAACGTTTATTCTCATTCCCTTGATTATTTCTAATGAATCTCTCATCCCGTATGATACGCCTTCAAGCACTGCTCTTAACATATGAGTTTTTGTGTGCCTCAGGGTTAATCCAAAAAATACTCCTCTTGCATAAGGGTCAGCGTGAGGCGTCCTTTCACCGGTCAGGTATGGCAGGAATATCAGCCCTTCACTGCCGGGAGGAATTTTTTCTGCTTTTTTCATTAACACATCATAAGACTCTCCGGGATAGAAATTATCCCGGAACCATCTCAATGAACCGCCTGCCTGAAGCATTACTCCCATAACATGCCATTTGCCGGGGACTGCATGGCAGAACGTATGAACCCTGCCATGGGGGTCAGTTTTTACTTCTTCAGCGAAAGCAAAAACCACGCCCGATGTTCCAATCGTAGTGGAAATTATACCCGGTTTAACTATGCCTGAACCGACTGACTGGGCTGCCTGGTCACCGCCACCGCCCACCACCGGCGTTCCTTCTAACAGTCCTGTCCTCTTCGCTGCACTTCCTGATATTTTCCCGCTGATTATCGTTGACTCAAAACATTCCGGCAACAGTTCTTTGGATATTGACAGTTCATTCAATATTTCGTCTGACCATTTGCGGTTTCGGACATTAAACAAAAGTGTGCCGGAAGCATCAGAGACCTCAGTGGCAAATTGACCGGTCAGGCAGAAACGGATATAATCCTTAGGTAAAAGTATCTTGTGTATCTTTTCGTACACTTCCGGTTCATTGTTTCTCACCCATATGATTTTACCGGCAGTAAATCCTGTCAGTGCGGGATTACAGGTAAGTTTTATAAGTTTTTCTTCACCTATTATTTTTGTTATTTGATAACACTCTTTTGCCGTCCTCTGGTCACACCAGAGAATACAGGGTCTTAATACTTTATAATCTTTGTCTAAGAATACAGAACCATGCATCTGCCCGGAAAGGCCTATCGCAGCTATTTTTGCAGGTTTAACTTTTCTCAAAGTTTTTTTAATAGTTTGGACTGTGGCTTTCCACCAGTGGTCAGGTTTTTGTTCAGCCCAGTTTGGTTTAGGCGTATAGAGCGGGTATTCCTCGGTTATGCTGGTTATTACTTTACCTTTTTCATCAAGGACAAGTGTTTTTACACCGGTTGTCCCGATGTCAATCCCCATTAAATAAATCATAGATTATTCCTTTATTAAAGTAACCTTTCCCTGCCCGATACCTTTATCAGTCTGTACCACATAAAGATAAATCCCGTTTGCTACTGTGTCTCCCTGGTCATTTTTCCCGTCCCACTCAACTCTTGATGATGAATTTGACTGGACTGTCCGGACGAGTTCACCTGCAATATTATATACTCTGAGAGTTGGAGAAGGACCTCTGAGTGTTTGCGGTAAATATATTTTTGTAGTTTTTTTTGTTTGAACCAGGCTATTTGGATAGAATGGATTTGGTGCATTTGATGGTTTTTCTTCTGGTACCTTTATGCTGAATCCGAGAGAAGCAAGTGCATTAAGTCTGCCGTAACCTGTATATTTATCCCACCCGGGTGACTCTATATCGTCTGCTGTTTTGGTAAGCGTTTTAAACACCTCTTCAAAACTTAAATTAGAGTTCTGTGATAATAATAATGCAACCACACCTGAAACAAAAGGTGTAGCCATTGAAGTGCCGTTAGAATTTCCATAACCTGTTGAGTCCCACATAGCATCCGGGTCAGGACCAGGGTTTGCATTCGGTAATGTACTCAATATGCCTACTCCTGGAGCAACTAGAGTAACTGACGTAAGGTTGTTCCCATAATTAGAAAAACTTGCCTTTTTATCGCTCTGGTCACTTGCACCGACAGCAATAATATTATTGAATGCAGCAGGGTATGCAACACCTTCTTTACCGTCATTACCTGATGCTGCTACCATTATACAACCTTTATCATATGCATAACTACAGGAAGTTGATAATACATTACTGTAACCGTCACCGCCAAAACTCATATTTATTATTTTTGCCCCATTATCCGCAGCGTATATTATACCGGCAGAAATATCAGAATCCTTGCCCATACCATCGGCACCAAGTGCTTTTACTGGCATTATTCTCACACCGGGGGTGGTTTGCCCTGATAAATAATTTCCGCCTGCAACCCCTGCAATACCTTGTCCATTATTTGTTGCAGCAGCGATTATGCCTGCGACATGTGTCCCATGGCCATTGTCATCATTGGGGTTGTCGTCAGGGGTGACAAAATCGTATCCTGTGGTAAGATTTAGTAATAAATCAGGATGGGACAACCATACACCGCTGTCAATAACAGCAACAATTATAGCGCTGGAGACAGTTACTTTACTCCATGCATCTTCTGCATATATTTTGGATAATCCCCACTGTTGATTATAACTGGTATCATTTGGAGTAGCGAATGCTTTCCTTATATAGTTTGGTTCGGCAAATTCAACTTCAGTCAGGTTCCTGTAATATTCTACTGCTTCCTGGACAGACATACCTGCAGGAAGTTTTATTAATTCTATATTCAATTTATTGAGACCGCCCCTTATTTGTGCATTGGAGTTTGTCAGGATACTCATTTTTTTTGACTGGCTGACACCGGACTTGAATTTTACGAGGATTTCCCCCCTGACAACCTGTGTTTCCCGGTTTGACTGGGCAGAATAAAAACTTTCCTTTTCAATAGAAAAAATAACGGGGACGGAGGTGGTTAAAAGCAAAATAACGGGGACGGAGGTAGTTAAAATAAAAATAATTTTTCTCATCTTTTTTTCCAAGGACGACCACCATGGGACCAAGTTTGTTTCAACCCCATCATTTTAAGTTTCTCTACAAATTTATTGGAACCAAAAACGCCATCTCTGAAAAATCTCTCCCCAGAACGTCTCTCTTTTTCTATAATTCCATCCTTAACAAAATCCCTGTATAACCTCTTCCTATGTTCATCTTCATTAGCCAACCCAATATATTCTGGATTAAAATCAACTACTGCATCTTGCTTACCAAAAGCATAAACATTATAACTACTCCACCTGTATTCCTCTGGTAATTTTACTATTCCTGCAATTACAGGATTTATTTCTACATATCTACCAGAAACAAGTAAATAGCGACCATTTTCTATTAAAAAACTTTTAAATCTATCCTGCCAGACATAACCACATCCACCATATTTTTTACGATAATATTGTGCATAGCCCTGATTTATTCTTCGCATCATTGAGGTAAGAGAATTGCCATCAGGTGAATTAGATATCATGTGAACATGATTACTCATAATTGCATAATGATAAATTTTTACATTGAATTTTTCTTTCTCAGTTTGTAGTAACTGTAAATATTTCTTAAAATCAGCATCACTATGAAAAATTTCTTTTTTATTATGACCCCTGCTCAAAATATGGTAATTCCCATTTTCAATTGTAAATCTTTTTAGTCTCGGCATATACTTATTTTTAATTACCTCCGTCCCGATTATACCGATTATATTTCTTCTTTACGGACGGGTAAAGATATACTCCAGGATTCAAAAAATCCTGCCAGCAGTGCCCCTACGTAATATCCCCACCACTGGTTAGGTATTTTTCCCAAAAGCCATACAAAGCCAACTGTCAGCATTGATATACTGAATAAATATGTTCCAATTCCAGTGAGTATAAGTTTTTTAGGCATGTTACTGTAAAGTTTTTTCCGTTCTTGCGGATAATGAAACGCTCTGGACAGAGCTATAGTTGCACCTATTGCCAGGACCAAAACAGGGCTTGTTACTCTGCAAACGAAAAGGACTGCCATAAGTTTTGCTCTTTCAGGTGTCATATTCTTGAACCACATACCATCATAAGCAGGATAATTTGCTATGCGGAATATTTCTTCAGCACCGCCGATTGCCCGAATGTTTATGAATACAAAAACCATCGCCAGGAGAATACAGATACCATAAATAACCCATCTCATCCATTTTTTAATATTTTCCCCACCATAAGCCAGTCCATAAATGGCAATGAATATTGACGGTGCAAATATTCCTATCATAAAGAATTCCCGAATATTATTCACTATAAGTGGAACGGGATGTGGACCGAGCAGTATTTGAAGGGGTCTTGAGGCAAGATATATGCCGAATGTAATGAATCCCCAGAACGCATGGTCGTACGTCTCTTTGCCGGCAGTGAAATGTCTCAATGGACCTATGTGCTTTACATACTTTGCCAGAGCAAAGAAAACCAATCCGGAAATCAACGGCACAATGATGTTAATAAATACATTTATAAATTCTTCCATATTCTCCTCAGGATATTTTTAGAAAGAAGTTAATTTTTTGAATTCGGAATATCTTTTGTTGACTTCTTTCCAGGTTAAACTTTTGAATCTGTCTAAACTGAATTTTTCAACGGCGAATGATGCAAATATGGTTCCCTGGACAACCGCTCTGCGCAAGTTGGATTCTGTCGTATTCCCTGTTTTTGCCAGATAACCCATAAACCCACCTGCAAAACTATCACCTGCACCCGTCGGGTCACGGGGAGACTCCAGATGGAATGCGGGTATGGAAAATATAGACTTTTTTGTGAACATAGAAGCGCCGTATTCACCGCATTTAACTATTAATGAACGGACTCCCATTGATAATATTTTTCTTGCACCTTTAAGCAAACTGTATTCGCCTGTCCACTGCCTTGTTTCGGATGCGTTTACGATTAGGGCATCCACTTTAGGCAGGAGTTTCATTAATGATTTTTTCTTGTTTTCTATCCAGTAATTCATTGTATCGCAGGCAACAAAGAGAGGTTTTTTGATCTGGTCAAGGACATTGATTTGTAAGTCGGGGTCTATGTTAGCAAGGAAGACATATTTAGTATCTACGTAACTTCGGGGTATTTTTGGACGGAAATTTGCAAAAACATTTAACCGGGTATCTATTGTTTTTGCCTCGTTCAGGTTTTCGCTATTGTATTCTCCTGTCCACTGGAAGGTTTTACCTTCCGCCTTTTCCAAACCCTTTAAATCTATATTCCTGCTTTTCAAAAAGTTAATGTGTTTTTCCGGAAAATCCCTGCCTACAACAGCGACAAATCTCACTGGAGTAAAGAAACTTGCTACAACCGAGAAATATGTTGCTGAACCGCCCAGCGCTTTCTTTACTTTGCCGAAAGGTGTTTTGAGCGTGTCCAGGGCAACGGAACCTACAACAAGTAAACTCATTTTAGGTATTTTCCCACGATTAAATTTAACTTCTTTAAAGTTTGTTTGTTCATTTTATCTTTTTGTGTAAATACAGCATATTTTAATGCTGTACTGCAGGGACAGTTTCGTATACTAAGATTAATCCCGGGGACAACAGTTTTAAGCAGTTGTTTGGAATTTTCAACATTTGCAGAAAGATTTTCTATAACCTTATCAACGGTAACTTCTTCGCCTTCCTTCCATACATCGTAGTCAGTAACAAGTCCTACGGTTGCATAACATATTTCTGCTTCACGGGCAAGTTTTGCCTCAGGCAATGCCGTCATACCTATAATACTGAATCCTAATTTGCGATGGACTTCAGATTCCGCTTTTGTGGAAAACTGCGGGCCTTCCATACATATATAAGTACCGCCAAAATGCACGTTGATTTTCAATTCTTTTGCTGCATTATGGAGTAGTTTTCTCAAGACATTGCAATACGGTTCTGCAAAGCCTATATGTCCTGCTATACCGTCGCCAAAAAAACTGGACTTTCTCTGTTTTGTCCCGTCATATAACTGGTCAGGGATAACAAAATCACGCGGTTTTATTTCTTCTTTTAATGACCCGCAGGCCGAAATTGAAATTATGAATTCCACCCCGAGGGATTTTAAGGCATAGATGTTTGCCCGTGAATTGACTTCTGTAGGCAGGATTTTGTGTCCCCGCCCGTGACGCGGGAGGAATGCTATTTCCCTGTCACCTAAAGTACCCGTTACTATAACGTCTGACGGATTACCAAATGGGGTTTTTATTTTAAGTTCCCCGACATTTTTTATACCTTCAATGTGGTAAAGTCCGCTCCCGCCAATAATTGCGATTTTCATAGTGATGACCTCATATCAAGGACATTTAACTGTAAATATTCCCTGTCCTTCCATCTGTTCAATTCTAGTTTTACTACCATATCTATGCAATCTGTCGTTTTTAATAAAGAGGTATACAACTCTTTTGTATTCCATACCACTGCATCTAAAGAAGTTCCGTCATTATGTATTTTAAGTTTAAGATGGTTTTTTGAACTACCCAACCATGAGTATCCTTCTACCCGTGCCTTATTTATCAGGAATACAGGGCAGGGGTTGTCATTTCCGTATGGTTCAAGCCTGGCTAATTCATTTATCAGTTCTATTTTCGCATCTGATGGTTTTATTTCAGTATCTATTTCAATTGACGGGACAAGAACATCCAGGGACAATTCCTTCTCGGCGATTGAGTTTATCCGATTGCGGAGAGTCTCTATGTGGCAGGTTTTAACCGTAAACCCGGCTGCTTTTTGATGCCCGCCATATTTCACTAAGATATCATCGCATTTTTCAAGGACACTGAGGATGTTAAATCTGTCAATTGACCTGCAGGCACCGATTGCCTCGTTTCCTTCAATAATCAGGAGCACAACAGGCTTGTTGTACTTTTTTACAAGTTTAGATGCGACAATTCCCGTAACACCATGTTCAATTCCTTCGGCAGTAATAAATAGTATTTTATCGTGTTCAACATCACATTGGTTAGGTAAGTTTTCATAAAATTTTTCTATGTTTACGGATTGCAGTTTACGGCGCTGGTCATTTAAGTCCACAATTCTTGCTAAAGTTTTTTCTGCAACCGGAATACTGTCAGTTGTAAGCAACTCCACCGCCAGGCCTGCTTTTCCAAGACGTCCGCAGGCATTTAGCAGAGGGGCAATGTTGAATGATATAGTCCTTGTATTAATGTGACCGTTATCCGGTAGAAATTTTTGCAGGAGTAACTTTAAGCCGGCCTTCCTTGTATTGTTCAGGGATTTAAGCCCGTGTTTAACAAAAATTCTGTTTTCATCAGACAATGGCATAATGTCGCCAATTGTCCCTATTGCTATGAGGTCAAGGTGGTTTTGCAGAAAAGAGGTTATCCTTGGACTTTTCGGGTCATTATGTCTCTCGTAAGACATCATTAAAGCCTGGCAGAGTTTTAAACTCACTGCACATCCTGCCAGGTCATTGAAGGGATAACCGCTGTCTTTTCTTTTTGGATTTATCACCGCAACTGCATCCGGTAAACCCGCCTGCGATTGTTCGTGATGGTCAGTAATGATTAAATCAAGATTGTTTTCTTTTGCAAAGATGGATTCTTCAATTGATGTTATGCCACAATCTACGGTTATAATTAAACCCAGCCCCTCCCGGATGTATTTTTCAATAATATTTTTGTGCAGACCATAGCCCTCTTCAGAAGGTATATACCATAAGGGAGTATTCCCTAAAGACTTTAGTGTAAGATATAACACCGATACTGCAGTTACACCGTCAACATCCTTGTCTCCGTAAATCAGTATTTTTTCGTTGTTATCAACTGCCCTGCGAATCCGTTTTACCGCTGTATCCATGTCTTTTAACAGGAATGGGTTCTTCATATCAAGAAATTCAGGGTTAATAAAAGCGTTCGCTTCCTTAACATTAGTAACTCCGCGGTTGACCATTACACAGGCAGTTATTTGTGAAATATTCATTTCATTTGACAGTTGATTCACAAGGTCACTATCGGTTTTTTTTAATACCCATCTTTTTAGTATATCCATTATTGTAATTCTGGGGGTCAGGTCTTGCCTGCCCGTCGACAGGCGGGACATTATACTGACCCCGTAACTTACTTCAACAACTTATGTTTTGACAGTGTGATGTCTAAAGCTAAATTCAAGTATCTGTAATCTTTGCGTAAATCCCGCCAGGGCATGTATTGCAGGGATATTATTTCTGAATCCATGAGCGGTATGATTATTTCTGAAAACCCATCCTCCTTAATATCGGATTCCGGATATGGTCCCAGTACAATAGCAATATCTGCATGGTTCGTTTTGCAGAGCTCAATGAACATCTGGTAATTTATTTTCCTGCTGCAATCATAAGGCCTCTCAAATATACTTTCTAATCTGAAATTAAGTTTATGTTTGTTTATTACTTCCTGGAATTTGTTCTTTAGGACAATATTTTCGTTATCTTTCCCTTCCGGATAAAAGAAAGCAACTTCAACGGGTTTTAAGGAGAGGTCCGGCTCCACAGCAGTTGCAGTTGGCATAGTCGGCGCAGATGGTGTCTGTGGTGCAGGGGTAAGGGGTTGGACCGGAGGAGGTACAGGCATTTCTTCTGGTTTTCCCGGTATAGTTTCTTCTTCGGGCAGGAGTTCCTTCATAATATTCTTAATTAATTCTATGTTTGCCGGTTGTCCGGTTATTGTTGCATAGGCATTGATTCGTTTTAGAAAACCTTCAAGCTCACGAACGTTTGATTTTAGTTTAGATGCGATGTAGAGCAGAATATTGTCGTCTAAATTAAGTTTCTCGTGTTCTTCCTTTCTTTTCAATATTGCAACACGGGTTTCCAAGGTTGGTGATTTTATATCAGCAATTAGTCCCCATTCAAATCTTGATTTTAAACGGTCTTCCAGTGTAACTAAACGTTTCGGAGGCTTATCGCTTGTGAGGACAATTTGCCTGTTGTTCTGGTGTAATATATTGAAGGTATGAAAAAATTCTTCCTGTGTTGACTCGGATTCAGATAAAAACTGCACATCATCCACTAACAGCAAATCTGCGTCGCGGTACTTATTACGAAATTCCTGTAAAGTTCCACCTCTAAGAGAATCAATAACTTCATTGACAAATTGTTCGGAGGTGATATATAATATTTTCACCTGTGGATTTTTTTTCTTGACATAATTACCTATCGCCTGCATAAGATGTGTCTTGCCAAGTCCTACGCCTCCATAGATAAAAAGTGGATTATACACTTTACCTAAATTCTGTGATACTGCTAAAGCCGCAGCTTGTGTAAACCTGTTACTTGAACCGACAACAAACTCTTCAAAGGTAAACATCGGGTTAAGGGTCATCTGTATGAATTTACTGAGTTTTTCTCCCGCCACTTCATTTATCTTAGGAATTTCCTGCCTGGGTTGTGGCTCGGGTATTTCTGTCACATGTTTTTCTACTGGTGATGCAGGTTCGGGTTTTAAACCATCCAGAACTTCTTCAACAAATGATCTTAAATCATGCTCTCCTTCCTTTACTTTTGCTATGTCTTTTTTCTGTTGTTCTTTTTTAACTTCTCCGTTTTTGCAGCATTGTTTTAACAATTTAACCACTTCGTCAACTGCATCGTCAGATAAATCGTGAATATAAAGTATCCAGTTATATTCCGGATTAAGCGTAGAGTATGGTTCACTTATATTAAACCTTATCTTTTTTAATATTTTATCCAGTTCATCGTCGGAAATTTTTAAACTGAGTTTCCAGCGATTTTTTTCCCTGTCAGATGGAAAAAATGACAATTCCCATTTATCAAACATTTTTTATCCTATTATAAAAGGGTAAACCCTTAATTCCTGAAATTTACCCTTTAGGGTTTTATCCTTCAGGATTTTACTTGGCGTAAGGAAATTATAAAACAATCCGTCCCCGATAAATCGGGGAATCCCTGTAGCGTCCCGATTCATCGGGACGATTTCTTGGATAATGATAATTCAATTACTAAATCTATATAAGTCATACGTTTGTTTAACGAATCTACAAAAATTCCCGTAAAAAATATTCCCAGGGCACCAAACTTGTCTTTCAAACCGTGTGAATCAAACTCTATCTGATGAATCAGGAAGACTGCTTCAATTCTTGCAGCGACACATTTTTTTGCAACTTCTACCCAGTTTGCATTAAACGGGTCAACTTCAAGTTCAAAAACATTATCTAAATAAAGCGGCTTTTTACTGCTCTTTTTTGAGGCCTCCACTATGTTATTTATGAGAACATCTTTAGTTTGAGATTGTCCTTTTGGATAAAGGCAGGCAGTTTTTAATACAATCGTGCCTTCAGGTACTTCGGGTTGAGGTTGTTTTACCGAAGGGGTTTCCTGCTTCTGTGTAACCTGGACCGGTGGCGGTGGAGGTGCGGGGACAGGGGCTTTTGGCTGGGGTGGCGGTGGTGCGGTCTGGGTTATTACCTGCGGTGGTTGAGGGACACGAAGGTCCTCTATTTTCTTTTCAATTTTCTGTTCTATCTGTTTTTTTTCTTCTTTTGAAAAACCCGATAGAGCATCTTTTAATTCAGTTAATATGGATTCCAGGTCATCATTTTTTTCCGGCACAAATTAAAACTCCTATTCGCCACCCGTTATACCTTTGAGTTTAAGCTTCAGGTCTTCGGGGTTAGTAGATTTGTCAAGAGCCTCTTCTAATGTAATCTTATTTTCCTGACACAATTTTTGCAAAGACTGGTCAAAAGTTTGCATACTGTAGTATCCGCCTAATTCCATCGCTTTATAAATATCCTGTGTCTTATTTTCAATTATAAGTTTTCGTATTGTAGAATTCCCTACGAGAATCTCTATGGCAGGAATCCTGCCTTCACCATCTACCGTATGACATAGTCTCTGCCCGATAACGCCCTTCAGTACATTGGATAATTGTGACCTCACCTGTTTTTGCTGATGTTCGGGATAACTGTCTATAATGCGGTCAATAGTTTGGACTGAATCAATAGTATGGATAGTTGAAATTACAAGATGTCCTGTTTCAGCGGCTGTTATACCTGCCGACATGGCATCAAATTCCCGCATTTCCCCCATCACAACCACATCGGGGTCCTGTCTTAAAACATATTTTAATGCATTCTTAAACGATTTTGTATCAGTCCCTACTTCCCGCTGCGAAATTGAAGATTTTTTATCCTTATGGCAGAATTCAATCGGGTCTTCAACGGTGACAATGTTATAGTTGAAATTGGTATTTATGGAATCCAGCATTGAGTTCAACGTAGTGGTTTTACCGGCACCGGTCACACCTGTTATGAGTATAAGACCCCTTGGTTCGGAAGAAAGTTTTTTCAATACAGTTGCAGGTAAATTGAGTTCTTCAAATGTTTTTATTTTTGTAGGGACAACCCTGAGTGTTAATGCGGGTGTCCCCCGTTGACGGTAAATGTTAATCCTGAAACGTGAAAGTCCTTCAATGGAATACGACATATCAAGTTCATTTTCCTGTTCAAATTTTGTTTGCTGTTCCTTGCTCATCAATGAATAAGCCAGTTCTTCTATGTTCTTGGGTGATAAGGATTGTGTTTTTGTTGGCATCAATTTCCCATGCAGGCGGATTAAGGGAGATGAATCGGCTTTAAAGTGTATGTCAGAGATACCTGACTTAATCATTGTCTGTAAAATTTCAGTAATGTTCATAGGTCATAACCTCTCTTATAAGATTGATTTTTTGCAATGCTTATTTTCAAAATATCTAATCTTGTCCAGTCTTTTTTGATGACGGTCTCCTGCAAATTGTGTTTCTAACCATATCTTTATCCGTCGTTTCATATCATCTGCATTTGAAGTTCTTACGCCGAGACAGAGCACGTTTGCTTTGTTATGCTCGGATGCTAATTTTGCCGTTTCATCAGAATAACATACTGCTGCTCTTATACCCCTGATTTTATTTGCAATAATACCCATACCCATTCCTGTCCCGCAAATGAGGACTCCCCGGTCAGCTTTGCCTTTTGAGACATAGTTTGCGACAGGGACAGCATAATCAGGATAATCACAGCTCTGGGAACTGAAACATCCGCAATCTATTACCTTATGTCCTAATGAGTTAAGAAACTCAATTATTTCTCTCTTCAGGACAAATCCTGCATGGTCACAACCTAATGCTATTAGCATAATATATCCTTCACTTCCCAGACTGTGTCATAACCGGATTGGAATCCCGAACTTGTGTTGGAATCCCGAACTTGAGTTGGAATCCCGAACTTGTGTTGGAATCCCGAACTTGAGTTGGAATCCCGAACTTGTTCGGGTAGTACTATCAAGTTTTGTCATGTTTTGATTTATTTTGTTATTTTTTAGCCCCAACAAGTTGAGGAATCCGGTTACGACACAGTCTGTTTGTTCCCTGGCCTGCCGTCCAGGGCAGGCAGGATGACTCCGATTACCTCGGGGTCAATTCTACGAGTTTTATAAATGATTTCGCTTCTAAACTTGCACCGCCAACTAAACCACCGTCAATATCAGACTGTTTCATTAAATCAGAAAAATTCTCGGGTTTAATAGAACCACCGTATAGGATTCGGACGTTTTCGCCTGTTCCTGAACCATACATATCTGAATAAAGTTTTCTAATGAATTTATGGATTTCTTCTGCCTGCTGGGGCGTAGCAGTTTTGCCTGTTCCTATTGCCCAGATAGGTTCGTATGCAATAACAATACATCCGGATTGTTCGTCAGTTAAACCGGACAAACCTACCTTGACCTGTCGTTCAATTACTTTGAATGCCTCAGCTGATTCTCTTTCCTGAAGTGTTTCGCCCACGCATACAATAGGTATAAGTCTGAATTTTAATGCGGACAGCATTTTCTTATTGACATTTTCGTCGGTTTCATTAAAATATTGTCTTCGTTCAGAATGACCGATGATTACGTATTTACATCCTGTGTCAACTAACATTGCAGGTGAGACTTCCCCTGTCCAAGCGCCCTTTTCTTCCCAGAACATATTCTGTGCACCGAGCGCTATGCTTGTATTTCTTATTGCTTCTTTTAGAACTGACAGGGCGAGAAAAGGCGGGCATATAACAATTTCGCAATATTCAACTTTTCCCACACTCTCCTTGATATTTTCTACAAATCCCCTTGCTTCTGAAATTAGTTTGTTCATTTTCCAGTTGCCGGCAACTATT
>MNXB01000076.1 GCA_001871125.1 Elusimicrobia bacterium CG1_02_37_114 | reverse complement strand
TAGTCTGTCATTTTTTTCTCCGACAACACGATGCAGAAAGTAATCATTATTTATTTTATATACTACACTATCACCAGGATTTACATTCTCGGAAGATACTTTTTCAACAAATATTATTTTGCCCGGTCTTATTACCGGCCACATTGACCATCCTTCCGTTTTGAAACACACGATTTTTTCCATAAATGTAGCGGTCATAAATCCCCCTGTCTTCCCCCTTTATTAAAGGGGGACTGAGGGAGATTTAAGAAACTCGCGGGACGCCCATACATGCGGACTGAAATCTTGGCAGACCCGCTATACATTTACCACATGCCAGAGCGGTTGTCTCAAAAATTTTCTCTGATTTAATTTCAGGCTTGGTATAGGGTTTTTTCTTCTTTTTTCTTTTATCCATATTATTTATTCTTTATACTAATATTTTATACCACATATATGCAGTATTTTCAAGTGAAGTTTCAGTGATTTTTGTCACATTGGACCTTCACCATTTTACAGGATAAACTTGAAGGACCTAAAAGGTTGCCGTCTTCCAATAAAGCCAGACCGGGACATCGCCTACAGTTTTCTGCATATGTGCATTTATTACATACTTGTAAATCGTCCTGTTTAAATTTACGTAATTGAGTCAACTTTGAACCGTTACCCGGGTGCCATATTTTTGAAAACGTCTTATCTCGTAGGTTACCCAGGAGGATTAAAAGTTGCAAGCACGGGTAGACATTTCCATACGGGTCAATACCACACGAATTGTGACCGCCACTGCAGAAAAGGTCATTACTCCAATCTGAAAATCCACCGCCTTTTCTATCTTCAAAACTGACATTCCCCACCAAATCCTTATCCCCAAAAACCCTCTTCAACTGTTGATTAGACAGCCTGTGTTTCAAAATAGATTTATCACCGTTATTCTTAGGCGCTACAGTAGGGTCAAACCTGTAACTAACCCCATTATTTCTGGCATATCTGATAAGCCAGGGGTAATCATTAAAATTAGATTTCATAAGCAGACATTTTATCGTGACCTTAATTTTATACCTTTTTAATAAATTAACAGCATTAATACTTTTTTCAAATGAACCCCTGACGCCGGTAATCTTGTCATGGACTGATTCCCTGCCATAAAAACTAATCTCTACTCCGCTTATTCCTGACTCTGCTAATTGCCTGGTAATTTTTTCTGTTATAAGATTGCCATTGCTAAAAATCCTGAAATCAAAATTAAGTTTATGTGCATATTTACATATATCCAGGATATCATCTCTTAAAAACACTTCCCCCCCCGTAAGGACCAGATGCAGGCATCCTGCTCGTTTGAGTTGGCTCAAAATTCTCTTTATTTCTTCTGTAGTCAACTCGCTTCCAGAACACTTATCGTTTTTAGGAAGATAACAATGTCTGCATTTAAGATTACAGCGGTTAGTCAATTCAAACACTGTGATTAATGGAATATTCTTTTTATATGTTATTTCAAAAAGTTCTTCCTGTATCATAGGAATTAAGGGGACACATCACTTAATTATTTTTATCCGGCTTTGCCACCAGTTTATCCTCTTCTATACATATTGTTATATTGCAATTTTCCCACCTAATTAGCAATTAAGTGATGTGTCCCCATAATTCTAAAAAATTCCTCAATATCATCTTTTAATGTTTCCTTATCAACGTCATATTCTGAATACAACTTATCAATTATAAACTCTAAAGTTACCGGCTTAGAAATCAAATCCCATATCCTCCTGCCCAAAGGATTCAAAGAGTAAAGGTATGAACTCGCAGGGTTTACGATATATACAGTATCATCAATTACTCTCCAGGGCAACTTATTATTGCGTTTTATCTTCATTTTACCTTATTCAAACAATTTATCAAGACTTTTTTTATCCCTGATATTCCAGTGAAACTCATAAAATTCCACTGCTCTTGAAAAACCGTGAATATTAGCAATCAGTCTTTCAATTAAGTTCTTATCTTTAGAACAACACACAACGTTTTGAAGTAACAGATTTATTACTTTATTAGAATCCTTTATGGATTTAATCTGGCTTTTGGGGGATTTATGGAGAAAGAATACCTTCCCTGTCTTTGCACTATAATTTTTTGCTATTTGAAAAAATTCACCCGAAAAAGGGGTCCCGTATGCATAAAAATCCTTCCCCCCTTTTTTTATTATTACAAGTTCATCGCTTAAAATTGACCCTGAAAGCGTATTGTTTGGCGGGCTATATCTTTCTAACAAACTTTTAATTATTGTTGATTTACCTTTGCCGCTTTTACCGATGAACAAAAATGCATTATTATTTATTTTAAAACCTGCCGAGTGAACAAGAAAACCGTCTTCAAATATGGAAAGGTATGAGCTCAAAATCCTCAAGAGTGAATCAAACGAATAAATGTTTTCGGGATAACTATAGATATCAAAACATCTGGATAACCTTGAATGTGCTGGTTTTATTAAAAAGTTTTTATACTTAGACTTTAATTTTGAAAAAAAAATCCATTATCCAGGTGAACGTTGAAATTCCATCCACCCATTGAAAGATTAAGAGTGTAAATGTTTTTCATCGTATCCTTGCTTTGTATCCTTATTTCGTTGTATTCAGAGCAATAACCAATAACAGTATTATTGATGCTAATTGTCCCAGGGCACGAGATTCCATATACGGTGCTATAATAGAAATTGGCTGCACTATAACGCGTGAAATTACAGCCAGTATGATTGTAACCGCAGCTATAATTATTAAAACAAGATTCAGCGTTTTCATTTAATTTCACCTCCTTAGTCAATGTTTTTTTGACTAACCCCCGTGTCAGTTTTGCAGAGCAAAACTATGGGGGTCATACCTTACTATGTCCCTTTTACCCACCAACGTTGTGCTTTGAGTTCCAGAGCTAATTTTTTATCGGATATTTTTATTTTTGTTTCATCTATAGCTTCAATCACGCATATCATTGAATCTACTGAAAGGTCAACGATTTTCTGTTCTTTCGCTCTATTGCCTTCGGGGTCAATTATAATTCTTACTTTTGGTCTCGTCGGTAAACCTGGATTTGAGCCGATTACTTTTCCTATTTCTCCGGAGTTTAACCTGACATAACTTCCTGCAGGATAAAGTGAAATAGTCCCGATAAATGCTTTTATAATACTTACATCAAAGTCTGTTACAGCAAATTCAATCAACATCTTTATTGCTTCATGCGGTATGTGTCTGTCGCGCCAGTCTCTCGGATGAATGAGTGCTTCATATACATCAACGATACTTATTATACGTGCAAATTCATCTATGTTTTCCCCCATCAGTCCTGAAGGATATCCTTTCCCATCTCTTCTTTCATGCACCTGTACAACAATTTTTTGTATAAAAGATTTCAGTGAGGATTCTATACCCGAAATATTTTCCAGCAACTGAACCGTATATACAGGATGTTTCTTTATTTCCAAAAACTCATGAGACGTAAGTTTCCCGGATTTCTGCACTAAATCTGTAAATTTTATCATACCCAAATCATTTAATAAAGCGCACAAGGATAATTTATCTATGTCAGATTTTTTTAATTCATACCCCACAAGAGTTGATAATATACATACATTCACGCTATGAGCACACAGGTAAAAATCGGGTGTAGCACGTTCACAAAATGCAACTACATCTTTGTTTCCACCGGCAATCAAATCGTTTATGTCTTTTACAATAATGGCAATATTTGAAAAATCCACTTTATTCTTCTCTATGTTTTTTAATAAATCTCTCATCAGATTTATTGCGTCACCATAAACTTTTCCTGGCGATATACCGGATTTTTGTTCCTGCTTTTGTTCCTGGAGTTTCTCCTCTGGTTGGGAGATTTGTGGAGATTGCTCTATTTCTGACTCCAAATTTTTCTCCTGGACAGACTTACCTTCTTTTTTCTTTATTATATCTGATAACCGCAAGACAGTTCTCCAAGAAAATCGCTTTCGGCGATAACTCTAAACGGCAACAGAGTTCCCCCGTCTGTTTACTTTGAACAAAACTCCTGGCCGCCACCGCCGAATTTCGTGCCAGCTTCGCTGGTACGCCGCCTTTTATTTTTTAATCAACTTATAAGTATTGTTTATGTAACTTATATTTTGGTAAATTTTCGTAACTGGATTTAATTCATCTACTTTATAATAGAAGATTAAATCTTGAGTCAAATCTTCTAATAGGTTAACAGAAAAAAGTGCATATCTCGTTTCATCCATAGGTGATAAATCTGTTGAAGACTTGAACGATCCATCTTTTTGCTCAAAATTTTGTAATAATTTAAAGCATAAGTTAATTTTCTCTACTAAAATCTTTAATTCATTCTGTTTTAGATCGGTCTTTGAATAAAGAAAATCTACACAGTAAATTATTTTAGCCAAATCTTCCGTTGTGTTCTTATCCGAAATAAAACTTAATAGATATACCAACCACAAATTTATATTTTGGGGTACCTTGTTAAGGTTATCCAAAATAAAGCACACCTTAAAAAAACTGTCTAAATCATTCGGTATAATTCTAACAATTTTTTGCTCATCTATAACTTGTTGAAGTAAATAGGATAATTTTTCTTTAGTAATTCCAATAAAATCATGTTGAAAATTAAGAATATAATTTTTAATATCAATCATCTCAACAACGATTTTCAAAGTAGAATCTGTTCTTAATACTTCTAGAAATTTAGCTTTCGGTACTCTGTAAGCATCTTTTCTCCACGCATCAACAAATCCAATGTGTCCATTTTTCAGAATCCATTCGGGATCAAAAAATGCAAAAGAATGGTTATACTTTAAAATATATAAAATTTTCCTATCTTGGTGTGGTTCTCTTTTCCCGGTTTTCCTATTTTTTTTAGTAATCTTTGAAACCGCAAAATCAAAATAATTTAAGTCTATTTTATCAGCATATTGAAACTCAATGTCAAAATCTTTGTCATCAACCTTTGCTCTGTAATCTGGTTCTCTGGTTACTCCTCCTTTCCTCAAAAACCACAAAAAAGTATCACCGCCAAATTTTGACAGTTTGATTTTTTGATTTGGATATAAGATTGATAATTTAGATTTTAGCCAATCAAATACTTCTAACTCCGCTATGGCTTTTTTCTTCATATCTTTCCGATATTCAAGATATGTTCTTGATTTTATATCACTTGGTTGCGCGTAAATTGTTTTCGCGTCCATATTATTATTGATAAATTATTTCTCTTTTTACTTTATTAAATAAGCCATCACTAATGTTAGATTCTATCAATATTAGAAAAGATTTATTGATTTCATAAATTATTGAATTACGCCCTTCTTGAATCGATGCTCTTGCCGTTGTTCCCATACCACCGAATGGATCTAAAACTGTTTCGGTGATATATGAATAAGCTTTTATAAGCCTTATCGGCAATTCAACGGGAAAAGGTGCTAAATGTTCTCTTGTTCCGCTTTTATATGGTTTCATCAACCAAACATCGGTATTTTTCAATGTCAACCAGAAATCTTTTGATATTTTTGAGGCTTCTTTAATCTCTTTTGTGAGATGATTATATTTAGATCCACTACCATTAGGTTTCTCAAATTCCAAAATTTGTTCGTGCATATTATTTATTAAAATTCCACCCGGATAAGGATATGTACCAAAATGAGCCCGCACTCCGTTCGTTTTATGCCATATGACTTCTCTTTTAAAAATAAATCCTAAATCCACACACATATCTATTGTATGTCCAACTATATTTAAGGTTTTAAAAACATCTTTGCCATTTGATTTAAGAGGTAAATTCATTATGTTAATGAACAACCTCCGCCCAGGTTGTAAAACCCTTAGGCATTCGCCCCAGACCTTTTTTATTTCATCTTTCCATCTTTTATAATCATTAATATTACCCAAATCTTTTCCAGAGAAATCATTGCTATAGGTTTTAGCATTAAAATAGGGCGGTGAAGTAACTATAAGATGGACACTTTTATCCGAAACTTCCTTCATATTACGGCTATCGCCAATTATAATTTTTGTTGTGATTTTAGTATCCATAGTTTTTTTAACAGTTTCAATTTTCGAAATGGAGCGGGCGATGGGAATCGGACCCACACTTCAGGCTTGGGAAGCCCGTGTTCTACCACTAAACCACGCCCGCAATAATAGATTCTTCGTCGCTGTGCTCCTCAGAATGACACCCTTCACTGAATAGTTACATGTTAGCGAAAGCTAACACTTTAATTATACATCTTTTTTCAATATAAAGTCAATTGGTTGGGTAGATTATAAAAAGAGGTTATAATAAAATGGAAAAATGTTATTTTTGCAAACGTACCCATGCGATGTGTCATATCGTATATTCCTGTAGATTTTTACTTTATTCAGTGTCATTGATGATTTTTATCTTTTTTAAATTACATCTTGAACATACAGAAATCCTGCATTTTAATAAAAGTATCTCCCTAATTCCCTTTTGATATTCATAACAACCTTCAGACTCTATTTCCCAATTATGGATACAAAAAATCTGTTTGATACTTTTAGGAAATTTATCTTCTATCTCTATAGAAGGAACTATACCCATATGCTATTTTTCATAAAAATATTTACCCCCCTTCGCAGAAAGTCACGGATGCCGTTAGGTCTGTTGGACTCTACTATACCCAATAGAATTCAATATTAATTGTTCTCCTATTTTTTCTTATCAGAAGAAAGTCCTATTGTAACAGAAGTGGCTATCTTTTTATCAGCTTGGATTTTGTAATACACAGTAACTTTATCATCAATAGACATATTTTTGAGAGAAATATTCTTTTGATTTTTCTTAATCTGGGTATTCTCATCAAGATTCAAAACTTCTCTATTGCCAGATTTGTCTTTCACGGTGAATTTATTAGCAGAAACATTAACAAAAACCACTTCGCCAACTATTGTCGGAACCGGTTTTACTGGTGCTGGTTTTGTAGGTTGTATTGGTGTCTTAGGAACACTTTCACGCACCGCAGATTCTTTAGAGACTTTCACTGGTTCTGGGATTGTTGGTTTAACTTCGGCTTCTGTTTTTTGTAGATTTTTAGTCGGTACCGTCGCTGATTCTTTAAATGTCTGTTTAATTACTGGCTTCTTTGGACAACCTGTTAGTAATATAAACGATAGTATTGTTACTATTATAGGTAATCCTGCTGTAATTCTTTTCATTTTTTTATTCACCTTCCACCACTAACTATTATATATTCTTTTTCTTATCTCAATATCTGTCCCTAATATAATTATCTATACCGGAGTCAATTTTTTCATTATAAGTATATTTAAGTCATTTATATTAATAGGCTTTGTTAGATAATGTTCTACTTCACAATTAATTAATCCTTGAATTTTATCCAAAGGTTGATCCTTTGCAGTAAGCATAATAATTGGTATGGACTTACAGACCCCATCTGTTTTAATTCGTCTTGCCACTTCAAATCCGTCCATTTTGGGCAACATAACATCCAGAATTATTAAATCAGGAAGTTTATCTTTACAATTTATAGTTTTAGCTAATGCTTCTTTCCCGTCATATACAATTTCAACTTCATAATCGTCAGTCTCAAGATTAGCGTGGATTAACTTTCCTACATTTGGATCATCATCAACTACCAATATTTTTGCTATTTTCGTTACCATAAAGCATTTCTCCTTTTTAATGAAATTTTTTATACATTAAGTAAATTTTGTACTTTTTGAACAAATATCTGAATGTCTATTGGTTTTGAAAAAAAAGCATCAACATTTAAAGCGACAGCTTTTTCTCTATTTTCTTTATGGTCTGATGCTGTTAAAATAATTACTTTGATTTTATCATGCTCCGGTTTAGCTTTTATTTTTTGAAAAATGTCCCAACCGCTTATCCCCGGTAATCTCAAATCAAGGATAACTAAGTCGGGCTTGAATAGACTAATTTTTTTCCAACCCTCTCGACCAGTATAAGCATTTTCTATGACAAAACCAGCAAGGTTGACTTTTAATAACTGAGTAATGTTTTCTTCATCTTCAATTATCAATATTTTATTTGCCATATTACTAAATGGGTAATGCGAATATAAAACAACTGCCGGCTGGTTTATTGTCTTCGACCCAGATTCTTCCTCCATGCAGTTCAATAATAAATTTTACAATTGTTAACCCTAAACCTGTCCCTCGTTCTTTTATTGATATATCGCTGTTAATTCTATAAAATTTTTGAAATACTTTTTCTTTTTCACTGTCTGGTATTCCTATACCCTGATCAATGACACTTATTCTTATTTCTTCTGCAAATTGCTTGATAACAATCTTTATAATGGAATTAATCGGCGAGTACTTCAATGCATTTGATAAAAGGTTTTGTAAAACCTGAGTTATTCTATCTTCATCTAAATTCATTAAGGGGAAATGATTTTCGGATTCGACAACTATGCTAATACCTTTTGATTTTGTATTAATAAATTCAACTACCCGATTTACTATTTCCTTTATATTAGCTTTTTCTATTTTTGGCTCAAATATACCCTCTTCAATTTTTGTTAAGTCAAGAAAATCAGAAATCAATCTTGAAAGTCGACGTGACTCGGTTGCTATAACATTTATAAAATCTTCTTTTGTATCTTCTGTTAAGTTTAATCTTTTATTCAAAAGAGTATCGGCAAAACCTATGATTGATGTCAACGGTGTTTTTAAATCATGGGAAACTATAGAAATAAATTCGGTTTTTCTTTTATCCATTTCTTTTAATTGTAAATTAAGTTTTGACAATTCTTCCGTGCGTTTCTCTAACTTCTGATTTGCCATACGTAGTCCATCAACTGCTTTTTCAATTTTATTTTCGAGTTCTTTATAAAAAGATTGTAGTTCCTCTGTCATAACATTAAACTGTTTAGCGATTTGTCCAATTTCATCATTATCATTAGATGAAATTGGAGCTCTGCAATCAAAATTTCTTTTTCCCATATTAATTACTGCTTCATGTAGATATCTTAACGGCTTTAAAAAACAAGTCAAACCAATGTAAGTAACTATTACTATTAATAGGATTGCAAATAGCCAGATTATAATCCCTGTAAATAAATGATTGCGGAGTGCTTCTTTCATACTCTGCGTTGGGAATCCTACAATGATAGAACCTATTTTTTCATTATTTTCTCCCTTTATTTCTCGATATACATCATAAAAATTGTCATCCACATTGAATATATTCTCTGTAGCAAATCCAATGTTTTTCTTACCATAGTTACCCGCTGCATAAACTAATTTATTATTCTTATCATAAAATGATACATATTCTATTTCGGGTTCGTTAAGAATAAATTTACTATATTTCCCAAGAAATGGCTTATCGGAAATTTCACTACTACTTATGCTAAAACTTATGATATCGGCAATCACACCTGTTCTGAAAGACATTCTCTCTTTTAAAATTATATCAACCTGTTTTGCTCTTATTTGTAAAGTAATTGTTACAACAGAAATTGTTATGGTACATATAAAAAACATTATTTTAGTCTTAAAAGAAAGTTTCGAATATATACTAAACATAAAGTTCGTTCCTCTTTTTAAAATTCATCTACAACTTCTACTCTCAAAACTGATGAATAGGCAATGTAAACCCTCTTGTTTTCTCCATATATTGTCATATTAAAACCCGAACCACCAGGATTTAAAGCTGATGTTATTCCATTTACTATTTTTCCGTCAGGATAATATACCAATATTTTCTTGTCAGCAGAGTATTTTTTTGCAATATCAAAATATTTTTTATTTATACCCGGGGAGATGGCTTGAGTCGGCTCTGTTTTTGTTGCCAATAATAATTTTTCAATATATTTTACAAAGTCATTTATTTCAAATGGTTTTGTTATTATGCCAGATGCACCCGCACGTTCTGCATCTAGTTTGAATTTTAACTTGTCATATACACCCGATATGAGTAATATCGGAATGTTACTGCTTTTTACTGTTCCTCTAATTAATTTGCATATATCAATACCCCATCTACCAGGTAGAACGACGTCCATAATAAGCATGTCGTATGTACTTTTGGTGAATTCATTTAAGGCATCTTCTCCATTAAATACACAAGTTATTTTATACCCCATAGGCTCTAAATTGACACGTAACAATTTCAATATATTAGTATCGTCATCAGCAATTAATATTTTCCCTCTCGTTTCATATACCTCTTGAGATATTCTTTTATCTACGGCAAACATACTTCGTGCAGTATCTTTACTGGTTTTGATGTAGTTTTTCATTTCTGTTGCAAGTTCCACGATTTTACCATAATGATTTATATCCTGTCTCTCATTAGTTACTATACCCATTGATAATGTCATTATGGGAAAAGTTTTTATGTTTCCCTGTCTATCTTTTGAGATTATATATCCTTTTTTTATGTCTTCTGAATCATAGTATTTAGAGATTCCTTCATCAAATTGCCCGGTGATTTTCCCGCAGATAGATTCCGTGTTTTTTATTTCACAAACCAAAACAAAATCATCTCCTCCGACATGCCCAACGAAATCATTTTCATTGATACATTGTCTCATAACTTCGGCTGTAAATTTGATAACCTCATCACCTCTATAAAATCCATACTTATCATTAAACGATTTAAAATTATTTATGTCCAAATATACAAAAGTAAATCTTTCTTTATTATTTAGACGTCTGTTTAATTCGTTCATTATACTTACATTACCAGGGAGTCTGGTAAGTGGATTGATTGATAAAGTCTCTTCTGTATGTTTCAGGAAAGATTCAATCCTGGCTAAAAGCTCATTTATATCAAAAGGTTTAGTTATATAATCATTTGCTCCAAGTTTTAAACTTGTTATTTTATCTACTGGTTTATCCTTTGCTGAAGTTACAAGAATGGGGGTTAGATATGTTGATTTTTCAGTTCTTAGCTTTTGGCAAACTTCATATCCATCCATACCCGGAAGCATTATATCCAAAATTATCAAATCAGGTTGATTTTGTTTAGCTTGAACAAGTGCTTTTTCTCCATCATAGGCAGAAATTAGCTCATATCCAGCATTTTTAAGATTTACTTCCAATAGCTTAAAAATTTCAGGGTCGTCATCTACAACTAATATTTTGGGGTTATTATTCATATCATTTTCTAATTTTGGGAATAACTTTAAATGACTTTTTTATTCCTTTGTAGCCTGATGCATTTCCTTTTGTCTTCTTTTCAATTCTGCTGAATATTCAATTATTGCATTAACATAATTAGTCTGTCTGTTATAAGAAAATATTGCGTTTTTCTTGTTTTTCTGACTTGTAGCAAAACCACACTTATTCAAATAATTTGCAACAAAACCTATTGCATCTTCAGTATCATATGGGTCCACCTTTCCATCGCCGTTAAAATCTACTCCAAATTTCTTATATGATGATGGCAATGCTTGAGCAATACCAAATGCACCGGCATAGCTGCCTTTTAACTCAAAAGGGTCTTCATAAAGAATACCCTTAAGGCTTATATATTGTTTTATCTCAGAATACATCCATTTCCTATTATAGACATACATTGAAGCAAGGGAATTAAACACGATTCTGTTACCTGTTTTTCTTCCAAAATTACTTTCAATCTGTAAAATCGCTGTTATATATTCCGGTTCAACACCATATTTTTTATTTGCTTTTTCCAATACCGGTTGATATTTCTCCAAAAAATCAAAGGATTGTTTAAAAGAATGTTCTGTAAAATATCCGAATTTTGCAGAAAAATAATTCATTGTATTAAGTGTTGTTGCAAGTTTGTTTGTATTTTCATAAACCTTGAATCTTGGGTCAGCAAAATACTCGATATGGTAGTCATCTTTATGCAGTCTTTCCATCAATTCGCCTATCTTTTGCTCAATCGATTCACTCCCAAAACAACTGGTAGTTAAAAATAGGAAAAGAAATACGCGTTTCATAATATTCTATAATTCTCGCTTATTTTTTAAGTCTAATCTTTGTTTCAGCACGTCTGTTCTTGGCCCAGGCATCTTCTCTGGACATTGAGTCAACAGGTTTTTCTTCACCATAAGAAATGGTTGCAATTCGTGATAATTTAATACCTAATTTCCCGTAATATTCACGAACAATACTTGCCCTATGTTGTCCTAATGCCAGATTGTATTCACTGCTTCCTCTTTCATCACAATGTCCTTCTACAATAATGTCCAGTTCCTGGTGTGACTTAAGATATTGAGCGTTTCCCGATAATATCTTACAAGCATACTGGCTTAAATCTGATTTATCAAAATCAAAATTTATTGTTTTCAATTCCGGAATGGATTGCCAGTCAATAAAACGCGCTGACGGTTCTTCTCCGGTGTCTTCAACAACAGGTGGAACTGGCTCCGGTTTAATTATCGGTTTCTTGACACATCCCCAGAGAAATACAAATATTATGCAAATAATAATTATTGTTAACCTCTGTATCATGCAATCTAACCTCCTCAAATTAGTGTATTTTTTTGTACAGGTATTTTTTGTTCATTCTTTTTTTTAATAATATTTTCTATCATATCCACAAGTTTAGATGGGTCAAATGGTTTAGTCAGGTAAAAATCAGCACCTGCAATTTTTGCTTTCTCGCCGCCTTCTTTTTGTGGAATTACTGTTAAAAATATAACCGGCATATCTTTTGTTTCAGGATTGGATTTAATCCGTTTGCAAACTTCCCATCCATCCATTTTTGGCAATTGAATATCTAAAGTAATAACATCCGGAAGTTCAGTAAAAGCCTTCTCTAAACCCTCTTCGCCATCAAAAGCTGTTATTACATCAAATCCCCGGGATTCCAGATTTACTTGTAAAAGTTTAACTAAATTTTTTTCATCTTCAATGATTAAAACTTTTTTACTCACATTTTTATCCTTTAGGCAGTGTAAAAATAAATTCACTTCCTTTACCCAACTCAGATTCAACCCAAATTTTTCCCTTATGTGCTTCAATCATTCCCTTTGCTATAGATAGACCTAATCCACTACCCGAATTTTCACTGTTAATATTATCTTTACACCTATAAAACTTATCAAAGACATTATTAAGTTCTTCCTCCTTTATCCCAGGTCCTTCATCTTTAATGCTAATCATTACGCTATCTCCTGTATATTTTCCAATTATAGTTATTTTTCCTTCAGTTGGAGTGTATCTTGAAGCATTATCTAAAATATTTAAAACTACTTGTTTAATCCTGTCTTTATCCACTTTAAGTTGAAGGATATTTTCCGGGAAAGATAATTCAATTTTGACATTCTTCATCATTTTAAAAGTATCAACTGTTTCACGGATGATTTCTTGAACACTGGTCTTGGCAAACTGAAGATTTAATTTTCTCAGTTCAATCTTTGATATATCAAGAAATTCTTCTATAAGAGAATAGAGGCGTTTCCCTTCCGAATCGATTATTCCCACATATTCTTCTATTTTGTTTTGGGGTAGATTTAGTGTAAGCAGTGTATTTGTAAACCCAAGAATTCCTGTTAGCGGGGTTTTTAATTCGTGAGAAACAATTGAAACAAATTCTGTTTTAACTCTATCTAATTCCATAAGCTTGCGATTAGATTCTTCTAATTGTGTTGTTTTTTCCTGGAGTTTATCAGTTGCATTTTTTGTTTTTATGTTTAAATTTTCCGTTAAATCATTAAGGTGTTCCGCCATATCATTTAAAGATATCCCCAGTTCTCCTATAACATCCTTTGAATTAACTTTAACTTTTGAAGAAAAATCACCTCTTGCAATTTTATTTGAGACTTCCTTCATTTCCACCAGGGGACTTAAGAGTTTACCTGAGACTATCCAGGCAACAAACAGTATCATTATTAAAGCCAGTCCGCTTAAACCTAAAGACCAATGCAACATTCTATTGAAATCATTTTTCATTTCAATCAATGAAAAACCAATCTGAATATAACCGTATTCCGCTTTTTTATGTTCTAATGGAAATGATTTTATATATTCGTTCCCTTTTACTTTTTCAATATCTCCACTATCTTTATATGGATTCTTCTTATTTGCTAACAACTTTCTGGAAGAAAAAATAATCGTGTCACCATTATCCACTACAGAGACAAAATTAATAAGTGGCTGTTCAGAAGCAAGAACAATTGATTTTTGTACACCATTATACTTCTTGTCTAATAAATCGTCTAATATTTCTTCGCTTAATAACGTGCCCATTGTGTTTAATCTGCTTATTGTTCTTTCATACAGAATATCTTTTAGCAAAGATATTCTGTTCAGGGTCAATATTGAAAGCATCAAAACACTTATAATTGAAACTGATAGAAGCAACTTTAATCTATAATTCATCGGTATCCTACCTTTTGTCCTGTTATATTATACCAGCACAATGTAACTTTCGCAATTACTACAATGCAACTTTTAGGCAACTTTGAAAATATTGTGCCAAATTTGTTATAATTAACCTATCATATTGGGGTAAAATATGCATAAAGGTGAAATTTTACTTGTTGAAGACGACCGTAGCACAGTAATTCTCATAAAAGACACTTTAGAAAGAGAAAAATATATTTTACGAGTTGCTAATAATTTACAGAAAGCAAAAAATGAACTTGAAATGAGTATTCCTGACCTTATCATTCTTGATAGGCGATTACCCGATGGTGACGGGATAGACTTTTGCAGGGAAATTCGTTCTTATAAAAGAACAGAAAATGTTCCTATACTATTTCTCACAGCTATTAATGGTGTTTCAGACAAAATTGTCGGTCTGAGAGTCGGCGGAGATGATTATCTCACAAAACCGTTCAACATTGAAGAATTAATTGCACGAATAGATGCAATGTTACGCAGAATTAAGAAAATAACAGAACCTTCTTCAAAAGTTTTAAAAGCAAGAGGGATTGAACTTGATATTACCCGTCACGAATGTAAAGTAGATGGTGGACTGATTGAACTCTGGCCAAAAGAATTTGAATTATTAAAGGTTTTTCTGGAACACAAAAATCGAATTATAAGCAAAGAATTTTTATCCGAACATGTTTGGAACTACGAATATTCAACAACTTCCAGGACCATTGAAATTACAGTCCAACGGCTACGTAAAAAACTCGGTAAAAGAGGTAATCTTATTGAAACAATTAAAACATACGGATATAAACTTACTCTATGATTTTTCATTTTTTATTTACGCAGTGACGCTTTTGAGAATATATGTTCCGGTTATTTCTTTGATGATTTTATAGCCGTGTCCTTTCTGCTAAAAGCACGATATTTTTAGTTTTTTGTTCATATCTAAGAATTTATTATAAAAGTCTGATAATCGTCCATCTGAAGATGGACGCTACAGTAGCGTCCAGTTTTAACTGGACGATTTCTGGAAGAAATGCAGTTTGTCCAAAGAGAATGTAACGTCTATTAATTCGTTCTCATTGAGATTTAAATGGTTAGTTAATCCTGTAAGTTTTTGAGAAAGAAATGTAAAGTGAAATAACATTTCCTTGCCCAGAGATTCAATGGAATCTATTTTAATCTTCACTGAATTTTCCTTATTCAATCGTCCTACAAGAATATGTTCCGGCCTGATACCAACAATGAGTTCTCCCGCCTTTTCTATTTTGAGAGTTTTAATTTTATCTTCCGGAACCCTGATTTTTATATTACCCAGTCCTACGAACAGGTTATTATTTTCTTCTGATATTGTTGTTTTGATTAAATTCATCGGAGGAGACCCTACGAAAGCGGCAACAAAGACGTTTGAGGGTCTATTATATAACTCAAGGGTTGTTCCTATCTGCTCCACCCTGCCGTTTTTTAATACCGCTATTCTATCGCCCAGGGTCATTGCCTCTGTCTGGTCATGAGTGACATATACTGTGGTTATCCCGATATTTCTCTGGAGAAGTTTTAATTCAGTGCGGGTCGTATTTCTCAATTGGGCATCAAGATTTGAAAGGGGTTCATCCAGCAGAAAGATATCCGGACGGCGGACGATAGCGCGTGCAATGGCAACTCTCTGTTTTTGTCCCCCGCTCAGTTCAAAAGGTTTAGCATTCAATAAATCTGATATCTCCAGGATACCTGCAACATCATCAACAGATTTCTTTATCCGGGATTCTTTTGTCTTTTGTATGCGCAGAGGAAAAGCAATGTTTTCATAAACGTTGAGGTGTGGGTATAGCGCATAATTCTGAAATACCATGGCAACGTTTCGTTCTCTTGGTGTTAGAAATATTTTTTTATCATGTGAGGCAACAATTCTATCATTAAATAAAATCTCGCCGTAAGTTGGTTTCTCAAGCCCGGCAATAAGATTGAGAAGCGTGGATTTCCCGCACCCGCTGGGGCCAAGTAAAACAAAAAATTCCCTGTCCTTCACTTCTAAATTTATATTTTCTACTGCAGTATTAATACCGCGCAGTGATGAAAATTTTTTCGTTAAATCAAGAAGTGTCAGAATCATCCCTTTACCGCTCCCCTGGTTAATCCCTGGATTATGTTCTTTTGGAAAATCAGGACCAATATTACTATCGGGATTGTAGTTATTGTAGCTGCTGCCATGATATTTCCCCAGGGTATTTCTCCATGAAGTCCCTGGAAAAGCGCAATACCAACAGGTATTGTTCTTGCCGTATAATCAGTGGTAAACATCAGTGCAAACATAAATTCATTGAATGCAAATATGAACGCAAGCAGGGCGGCGGAAAATAACCCGGGTTTTGCAACCGGAAGAATGACACGGTAGAGTATCTGCCAGGTAGAACAGCCATCAACAATTGCTGCTTTATCCAGTTCCTTAGGTAATTGCATGAAATAACTTACAAGTATCCACAGAGACAGAGGCAAAATCCATGCTATATAGGGAAATATCAGGGCGGGATACGTATTTATCCATCCTAATTTTGTCATCAATGAAAACAGGTAACCAACAAGGCTTATTTGAGGAAACATAGACATTGAGAGTGTAAACAGTAAAATAAAACTTTTGGCAGGCAGGGATAGTCTTGTTATTGAATATGCTGCAAGACTTGCTATAAAGACTGCAACAACCGCACTCACTCCTGAAACAATAATGCTGTTTCTCAAATATTCAAAAAAATGCAGTGTTCTTGCTGTAAATATATTTTTATAATTTCCAAAAGTCCACCCAAAGCTGCTCTGCAGGGAAAGAAAATCCGGATTTTTACTTAAACTGGTGACAACCATATATATAAATGGAACTAAACAAAAAAGCACCATAAATACAGCCACGGTAAGAGTAATTATTATTTTGACTTTTTCTTCCTTCATAGGATTTCTTTTCCAAATCTACCAATTTTTATATAAAGTAATGATAAAGCAAAGGCAACTATGAATAAAGAGACGGATATAGCAGAACCATATCCGAAATCACCCGAGAGAAAGTATTTATATCCGTAAAGAGAAATTGAACTGGTACTACCCCCGGGTCCCCCGTGCGTAAGCACATAAATAAGGTCAAAAATACGCAGTCCGTCAATCGTCCTGAAAAGCAGAGCAACAACAATTACCGGTTTTAATAATGGCAGGGTTATTTTATAAAATCTCTGAAAGAAATGTGCTCTGTCAACTTTCGCCTGATTATGAATTTCCTTTGGAATCGCCTGTAACCCCGTAAGTAATATTATTGTTACGAATGGTGTCGTTTTCCAGGCATCAGAAAGAACAAGCGCAAAAAAAGCCCCGATATTTGTCCCGAGCCAGTTTATAGGTTCTTTAGAGATTCCCAATTGCATTATCAGATAGTTAGCCAGACCATAATGATAGTTATAAATAAGTTCCCATATTCTTGCTGATATAGCAACAGGTATTGCCCAGGGAATCAAAACAACTGCGCGAAGAAGCCCTCTGAATGGTAAATACTGGTTAAGTAACAGTGCAAAAGAAATACCCAGCAACATCTCCAGAGATACGGATACGATAACGAACACTACTGTAAAACCAAAGTCATGCCAGAAAACACTGTCTGAAAATAACGTTTTATAATTATCAAAAAATATAAACTTCTTCTCTAAAAAAGAAACATCCCGGAAACCACTTGTGATAAACGTACCTACAATGGGAATCAGGATAAACAGTAACAGAAACAGAATTAAAGGCAATAGGAATAAAAACGCTCCCTTCAATTCATTGATTGTATATGTCTTTTTAAGTTTATTATTTATCATAGGTTTCAACAACTTTTTGCAACTTTATGTCTGTTTCTTTAAGACCCTTTGATATTTCTACCGTGCCTGCAAGTACCGAATTGATATATTTTTGTATAACTTCGGAAATCTGGGTATAAAATGGTAAATTCGGGCGGGGATAGGCATTTTCAAATACGTCTCTCAATTCTCTGAAATAAGGGAGTTTTTGCAGGATATCTTTATCCAGGTAAATATCTTTTCTTGCGGGATTCCATCCTAATTCAAGTGTCAATTTCTTCTGTATTCTTGCAGAGGTAACAAAACCGATGAATTCCATTGCCTGCAGTTTCGCATCGGAATATTTTGAAATACCGATATGCCATCCACCTAAAGTTGAAACACTTTTTCCCGAATTAAAATGCGGTAGAGAGGAGATTCCAATTTTATTTTTCACGGGAGAATCTTCGCTCTGATGTAATTTCCAGGCATAAGGCCAGTTTCGTTCAAAAAGAGCATTGCCCTGCTGGAAAAACATCCTCACCTCTTCTTCTTTCATTTCGGTAAATGTATTGGGAGGAGATATTTGATATTTTGTTATAAGGTCCTTCATAAATTCCAGCGACTCTCTGTTCTCTGGAGAATTTATCAGGACTTTGCCGTCTTTTATCAGGATTCCACCGCCATTTGAACCGGCGAATTCAATAAAATTGCAGATTAACCCTTCATACTGTGCCCCCTGCCATACAAAACCGTAAAAGTTTGGAGCGTTTTCTCTTTCGCTTTTTTGAATTTTAATTGAGTAGTTCAGGAGTTCCTTCCAGGTCCGGGGAGGATTTTTAATTCCATGTTTATTTAATAAATCTTTCCGGTAATAGAGTAAACCCGCATCTATATATACAGGAAGTGCTATAAGGTTACCTTTATATTTGTCTGCAAGATTAATTACCTTTGTAAAAAAACTATCAAGTTCTATGTCCTTCTCCTTTACATAAGTATCTAAAGGTTCCAACCAGTCTGATGCAGCGAACTGTCCGAGCCAGGCTACATCCATCAAAAACACATCCGGATTGCTTTTCTTTGCTTTTAAGGCAATCACCAATCCTTGCCGTCGCTGGTCTGTGTCTGTGGGTTGTCTTAGGATATTTACTTTTATACCGGTTTGAACTTCAAACTCGGATATTAGTTTCTCCCAGACAACTATCTCATTCGGCGCACCGCCGACTGAAAACGTAATTACATTTGTTTCTTTTTTTTCACAGCCAACAAAACCGACTGTGATACAGACAATTAATAAAACAATGTTTTTATTTACCATATTTTTTAAAAGGGTAAACCCTTAATTCCAGGAAATTATAAAAGGGTAAACCCTTAATTCCAGGAATTTACCCTTTAGGGTTTTATCCTTCAGGATTTTACTCAAATATCCATTATTTTTATCTAATCGTCCATGAGAGATTTAATTGCATTTATTGGTACAATTAACCAATCAGGTCTGCTGTTCATTTCATAACCAATCTCATAGATTGCCTTTTCAAGTAAAAATACTCTCAATAATGTATGGAGTTCCTCTTTGTCTTTTGGAATAAATGGGGCCTCCTTGACTGTATCAAGATATGACCTGAAGAATATTCCTGCAGTGTATTTATACCAAATGTCTGCCCAGGGTTCGAGTGTTTTTATATCTTTGGGCCTTATGGTAAGGTGTTTCCATAAGGAGGTATAAACCGCATAATGGAATGAACGAATCATCCCGGCTATGTCTTTAACAGGAGAGTTTTTTAGCCTCCTTTCACTAAAGGGCCTGAGGGGTTCTCCTTCAAAGTCAATAATATAAAAGTCATTTCCTGTATAAAGTATCTGTCCGAGATGATAATCACCGTGAATCCTCATGTTCATTCCGGATAGTTTCTTCTTTAACAGTGGTTTGAAGCAATTTAGTATCTTTGTCTCAGAGTCTAAAATATTTTTTGCTTCTTCCTTAATATTTCCCGGAATATTATTTATGTTTTTCCTCAATAATTCAAAAACCCTTTTGGAATGATTTAGCATTGATTGATACAGGGAACGCTGGGATAAAACCGAGAAGGGTTCAGGTGTAAAGGACACATTGTCTGTCTCGGAAAATAACGCCAGGTGGAGTTCAGCGGTTCTTTTACCTAACAATACTGCGGTTTCAAGAGATAATCCTCCCATCAGTTCCTGGACAGCGGGCGGTATTCCTCTGGAAGTTAATTCCCAAAAATGTATTGGCGGTTTTGGTATCTTTTCCGGCTGACTTATTTTTGATAATACTGCATCAAAATATCTTCCTATTGAATCAAGAACGTATGTCCAGGCATCACCTTGATTGGGGACGAGTGTCTGGAGTAAACCGAGTACAATCGGCTCTGAATTTGGTTTTTTGTATTCAATAGCTCCTACAAAATGAGAAATATTATGAAACGAAATTTTATCGGTCAGAAATTTTACTATTTCTAATTCGGGATTTATGCCTTCGCTTACGCGTCTATACAATTTAAAGAAAAATTCGTTGTCATAAAGAATTGAAGTATTGCTCTGCTCTCCCTTGAGAACGGAGGTTTTCTCCAGCGGCAGTTCCTTTGTATAGTTGTTAAAGAATTTTCCGCAATAGCCAATAGCATATCCGTTGGGACCTTTTAATTTTATTTTATTTTTTATTGTTAATAACAGATCTTTTCTGAAATTTTCATCGTATACCGCATCATAGATGATACCTTCGGTATTTATTCCTTTGATTCGGGCAACGACTGCGCCCGGCATTTCCAGGACAATCCGTTCCGCTTTATCTCCTGAACAAAAGGCTAAAGGAAGGAAATAAGTGTCTGGTGTGCTGCCGGAATATGAAATTTCTATGAATAATATTTGTGAATCAGAAGGACTGTTTTCAAGACTGATGTAATCTACGATTTTAGTCTGTAATATTTTACGCGCCTTCCCCCCAAACCAGCGGCATTCTTTTACATACGAGGGTAGTATTTCATTTTCCAGTCTTTCTTTTAATTTATCCTTAAAAACACTTTTCCAGTCTCCACCCGTAGTTATTTCCGCAAGAGAATGTCTTTTTTCAATTATAATGACCTCATCTTCCTTTCGTAATTGAAACCAATAATAATCATGTACGCTTAGAGTAAGAATATACGGCGTTTCTTTTATGACGGGGAATCTGTTTCTGCTAAACATTTCTTCAGGAATGTATCCGGCAAATTTTGACAGGTTGAGTTCAACCACCTGAGAAAACCGTGATAGATTAACTACAACTAAAATGATTTCATCTTTATAACTGCGTGTAAATGCAAGAATATTCGGATTGTCAGGAAACAAAAATTCTATAGAGCCTCTGCCAAAAGATTTGAATCGTTTTCTCATCGCTATAACTCTTCTTGTCCACCAGAGAAAAGATGAAGGGTTTTTTTCCATATTATCTACATTTACGGCTTCATAAT
>MNXB01000094.1 GCA_001871125.1 Elusimicrobia bacterium CG1_02_37_114 | reverse complement strand
TTCCTGGAATTAAGGGTAAATTCCTGGAATTAAGGGTTTACCCTTTTATAATTTATACTTCAAGGTCTTTAAAGGTTTCTCTTTTCCTGATTATTTTCCACTTATTGCCTTCAACCATAACCTCAGGTGGTCTCGGTCTTGAATTATATTGAGATGACATTGAAAAACAGTATGCCCCGGCACACAGGACAGCTAATAACTGGTCGGTGGAATTCCATGGCAATAACCTGTTCCTGCCAAGGTAATCGCTTGATTCGCAAATCGGTCCTACGACATCAACTCGTGTTTTGATTGATTTCCCTAACTCTGCCGGGACAATCTCATGATAGGCATCATAGAATGCCGGCCTAATCAGGTCAGTCATACCGCTGTTGACTATTAAAAACTTCTTGTTTTTTACTGATTTGTGGTATATGACTTTTGTCAGAAGTATCCCGCTATTGCCGACAATATACCTGCCGTTTTCTAATATTAATTTCAAGTTCAGATTTTTTAATACAGGCAGTATTGATTCTGCAAGTTCATAAGGTGTCGGAGGTTTTTCATTGTGGTATTTTATACCTAACCCGCCGCCAATGTCCAAATATTCCAGTCGCATACCCCTGGCGGTTAACTGTTTTACCAGTAGAGATAATTTCTTAGCCATCTGGATATATGGACTCAACGAAATTATTTGTGAGCCTAAATGACAGTGTAAACCTGAAAGAATCAGGTTTTTGTCTTTTCTGATTTTCTCAGCGGTGGACGCAGCTTGCTCATAGGGAATACCAAATTTATTCTCTGCCTTACTTGTTGTGATGTGCTTGTGTGTATGAGGGTCAATGTCCGGATTAACCCTGATGGCTATCCTCGTTTTTCTTTTGATTTGCCTGCTTATCCTGCTGATTAATTCAATTTCTTCTGTTGATTCAACGTTAAACATTAAAATCCCTGTCTTGAGCGCGTATTCAATTTCTTCTTTTGTTTTACCGACTCCTGCAAAGACAATCTTATCAGGCGGGACTCCCGCTCTCAATGCACGGTAAAGTTCACCGCCGCTCGTTATGTCAGCACCCGCTCCCAGAGAAAACAGGGTCTTAAGAATAGCATGGTTGGAATTGGCCTTCATAGCATAACATATTAAATGACTTATGCTTTTAAATGCATTATTTAAGTTTAAATAATTTCCTATAACCTGTTTCTTTGAATAGATATATACGGGTGTGCCTGCTGCACTCGCTATTTTTTCTACAGGTACATTTTCACAGTAAAGTTTATTGTTTTTATAATGGAACATATTAATTGTAGCCGCAGGCTTTAGCCTGCGTTAATTTAACTTTTTAATAAAATATTCGCTGTATTCTTTCAGCATTTCTGATTTTGCCAGACTTCTTGCTTTTTCAATTTCTATTCTTGAACCCGAAACGTTATCTTCAAAATACAATACTAAACCCAGGAAGAAATGTGCAACTGCATTTTTACTGTCCATATCAAGAATTACATTTAAAAGGTTTTTTGTCGTCTCATAGTTTCCTTTTTTGAAATTTGCTGCTGCCAGATGGAGCATAACGTCTATACTCTTTGGTTCATTGGAAAGAGCGGTTGACAGGTATTGTATCGCCGTATCATACTGGTTTTGTATAGAGTAAAGAAAAGACAGATGCACATAATCTTCGGGGTTTGGAGCAAGCGAAATGGCCTGTTTCAACATCGCACAGGCCATCTGCCAGTCTCTCGTGGACTCATAACATTTAGAAATAACTCTATATATTTCGGCATTCGGTTTTATGATTAATGTCTGCCGGTAATTTTCTATTGCCCTGGAGTTCAATCCAAGTTTTTGATAAATCCTTCCAAGTCCGTACCTGGCTTCAAAATTTTCTTTATTTAACCTGAGAACCTCTTCGTATTTTCCTATTGCTTTTTCCGTCAATCCGGTCTTTTCAAATACACTCGCTAAATTCAGCTGGTTTATCCAGTTCCTGGGTTCTAAAGAAACTGCCTGGTGAAATGCATCAAGAGCATAATCGTACTGTTTTATATTTTCATGACAGGCTCCCTTATTTCTGAATATACCGGCAAATTCCTCTTTTGACCATTGATAATCAAGTAAAAGCGTATATTCTTTCAGTGCGGATACATAATCCCCCGAACTAAAATACATATTGGCAATGTCTAAATGTACCTTTTTATCTCTTTCGGCACAATAAACATAAAATGAGCTGAATATTACCAGAAGTAGGTGGATTACCACCATCAGTAATCCCGACAATATTAGTTTGTTTTTTATCATTTTTCTATTGTCCTGCTCCCTGCGGTCACTTTTTGGTCTATTGTCCATTGATATGTTCTGTCAATAATCAGTCTTTTTAACTTTGGCATAATTTTTCTCGTGGCAACAATCCCTGCGTCAATACACTCTCTTGAACGCCACAGTTCATGTATGCCCACATCACTAACTTCAGGATTAATGACAAGATCTGTCAGTTTGAGTTGTTCCCCGGAGAGAAATTCTCCCTGTATTGATATTGACTGACTCAGGACGGACATAATGTTTGAAGGCGTATTCTTAGTAAAATCAGCACTTATATTCACTGCAATGATTATATCTGCCTTAAGCATTCTGGCGACATCAGTCGGTATGTTGTCCACAAGTCCGCCGTCCACAAGCAATCTGTGACGGTACTCAACGGGGGTGAATACTCCGGGTATGGTGGCACTGGCGCGCACAGCGGGAGCCACGTCTCCTTCATAAAAAATTATTTTCTCGCCTGTCCGCAAATCCGTTGCAACACACCCGAAGGGTATTTTTAATTCATCAAATCTTTTGTTGCCTATTTTGTCAGCAATATACTTTTCCATTTTTTCGGTTGATAATAATTTTTCTGAAAGGAATAGTGTCACTACAGATGGTGCGGAAATATTCGTTAAGTCAGACCATCCGATTTCTTCCGTCATAGACTCAATCCTGTCAATACTGATTCCGCTTGAATACAGTGCTCCTACCAGGGCACCGACGCTTGTACCGGTCACAATATCTACAGGCAGTCCCGCTTCTTCTAATACTCTGAAAACACCTATGTGAGCAAGCCCCCTGGCGCCGCCTCCACCTAAAACCAGTCCAATGCGGGGACGCTCAGGAGGTTTTAGGGTTATAACCTCCCTCCAGAAATACTGTGTAAGAAAGTTTTCTTCATCAATCTCTTTACTTAGGGCAGATAAATTCGGAGAAATTAAAAATAAAATCACTAAAATCGTTAATCGTAATAGTTTGGTTTTTCTAAAATTCATATTTTTTATCAAATTCCCCCTTTTATTCCCCAAATCCCCTTTTATTTCCCCCTTTATTAAAGGGGGATTATTGGGGATTTGAGGGGGATTTATTCGGTAGTAAGCGGCTTACCGACCGCATGCTCCAGGGATGCCCTGCAGACAAGATGTTCATACACAGCGGATATATAATCCAGCCCGGCCTGGAAGCGGGAGACATAAACTTCCATTAACAGTGTAGCGTCAGTAATAGATTCAATCATTTCTCCATATTGTTTGTATTTTTTCTCCCGTTCCGACAATTCCTTTAGCCAGAAATTATAATCATTGTATGATTTTCTCAGTTCTAATCTTATTGAATCTTCAATATCCTTCCTTCTGAGTTGTCCCTGTTCAAGCTGTAAACTTTTCTGCCGGACCCTGGAACCCGAAGCCCAGCCGTCAAATATCGGGACATTGAAGTTTAATGTCGTATTCCAGTTCCGGTTAGAAAAATTCATGTTTTCATCCGCATATTCATAATGTGCACCCAACGTGATAGTCGGGGACCTGGCTGAAAGGGATAGTTTTACGCCTAAAGCATCCATCTCTTCCTGAAGTAGTTTCTGCCTTGGTTCCTGCCTGTATTCAAAGGCCCAGGCTGCAAGTTTGTTTAAATCAAACTCCTGAACGGTTGGTTTAAATTCACTTTTCAAAACAAAATCTGTATTCAGTTCCAATCCGAGCGTATTCAAAAAATCCAGTTTTTTCTGTCTGTATTCATTCTGTAATATTAAATATTCACTTTTTAGTTTTGTGAATAAGTCTATTGCCCGGAGTCGTTCCCTGTTGGGGTTATCCCAGGAGGAGGGAACAAATTTTTCTATCGTTGAAATAATGATTTCATACTGTTTCAGTTTCTCCTCTATCGCCCGGAGTTCATAGAAGGATTTAGCAACACCAAAATTTATGTCGTTGGTCACCACCTTTAACTGACTCTCTGCCCGGGTCAGGTTCTTCTCTGCAAGTCTCAGGTTTGAGGTGAAACCGCCGCCGGAATATAGTTGTTGCCACAGAGAGAATCTCATAAAATAATACTGTCCACGAGTGGTTTTGGGTACAATCAGCGAACCGAAACTGGGCGGTAATATCATTAAATCAGTCGCTGTAATAGCGGGGTAGTCCTTGTTTTTGTCAACTTCAGAGTAATTAAAGCCAAAGTCTATCTTGGGATATCTGAAAGAGATTGCCTCTTTTATCCTTTCCCTGGAAACTTCTATTTCTTTTTGTGCCAGCAGGACTTCTTTGCGGTTTCGCTGGGCATAAAATACACTTTGAGTTAAATCAAATTCCCTCCGCAGAGTTTTTTCTTCCGCATATCCGGATACAGGGTAACGCCCCGATAAAATCGGGACGGCTACCAATAAGGTAGCCGCAACCTTCAGGTTGCGAAAATATTCTCTTATATTTTTTTTCATCGGGATTGAATTATAATTTTTTCCTTAATAAAGCTTCAACTTTTAAAGATAAGCCAAACAGGTTTATAAATCCTTCGGCATCTTTCTGGTTATAAAGATTTTCCTCTTCAAAAGTGGCGAGTTTCTCCCAGTAAAGAGAATGTTTTGAACTTCTGCCGGCAACAATTATATTGCCCTTGTAGAGTTTCATCTTTATATTTCCGGTGACATACTTCTGCGTCTCGTCAATGAATTTATCCAGCGCTTCCCTCTGGGGACCAAACCACAGACCGTAATAGACAAGTTTTCCATATTCCTGCTCCATCTGCTGCTTGTAATGCAGAACTTCCCGGTTAAGAGTAAGCGATTCTAATTGATGGTGTGCAAAATACAGTACTGTTGCCGCGGGGGATTCATATACGCCTCTTGATTTCATGCCGACAAGACGGTTTTCAATTATATCAATCCTGCCGATAGCATTTCTGCCGGCAATTTCATTTAACTTTTTTATAAGTTTAACAGGTTCATATTTGAGATTGTTAATTTTTTTAGGAACACCCTTTTCAAAATATAAATCCAGATAGGTCGGCCTACCCGGTGCATTTTCAGGTGATACCGTCAATTGAAACATGTTTTCCTGGTATGGGTTATCCGGATTTTCCAGGACACCGCCTTCATAACTTATATGCCACAGGTTGGCATCTGAAGAATAGGGTTTTTCCCTGGTGACTGTTATCGGTATATTATGCTGTCTTGCATAATTTATTTCATCTTTTCTGGACTTTAATTCCCATTCCCTCCAGGGTGCGATTATCTTTATCCCGGGCATCAATGTTTTGAATGACACTTCAAACCTCACCTGGTCGTTGCCTTTACCTGTAGCACCATGAGATACAGCAAATGCTTTTTCTTTTTTTGCTGTTTCTATAACTTTTTTAGCTATTAAAGGTCTTGCAAGCGAGGTACCTAAGAGATACCCGTTTTCATAGACAGCGTTTGCTTTTATTGCCTTAAATATATATTCCTTAACGAACTCCTCTTTTGCATCAATGACATAAGCTCTTTTTGCTCCTGTCTTTAACGCCCTTTTCTTCAATAGACCGAAATTTTCATCCTGCCCGACATCCACGATACAGGCTATGATTTCAGACTTGTATTTGTTTTTTAACCAGTGCAGCATCACAGAAGTGTCAAGTCCGCCGGAATATGCCAGGACAATTTTTTTGTTCATAATGGTGGTATTTTATCAAAATTCATTTATATTGTCAACCAATAAGGAGTTAATAAGGAGTTAATCCTTCAGGATTTTACTTGGAGCTTAGAAAATTATAAAATATCCTCAACAAGTTGAGGATTCCCTTTGGATTCCCAAACTTGAGGATTCCCTTTGGATTCCCAAACTTGTTTGGGCTTTCTTGAAATCATTGAATTTATTATGTAGAATAGTCCCATGAAATTCAAGGAAAAGTTATACAAACATAACAGAGTTTATGCCGGCAGGATAATGAATTTCTTTTCTGACACTGTTATTCTGCCCAATAAGAAAAAAGGGTTCCGTGAGTATGCAGAGCATCCCGGTGCCGTGACAGTGCTCCCCTTTGTAGACAGGGGAAAAATAGTGCTGGTCAAACAGTACAGACATCCGATAAAAAAAATAACATACGAATTACCCGCCGGTAAGATAGATGGAAAAGAAAACCTGATTAAATGTATCCGTCGTGAATTGATTGAGGAGACTGGTTTCAGAGCAAAGAAAATAAGAAAAATGGTTTCTTTTCATCCTACAGGCGCTTTTTCAACTGAAATATTACATATTTTTCTTGCAAGAGACCTGAAACCTGTCCGCCCCAGTCCTGATGAAGATGAATTTATTGAAAGTTTAGTAATTCCTTTTGATAAGGCATTGAGATGGGTCAGGACAGGTAAAATTAAAGATGCCAAGACAATCATAGGACTTTTATTTTACGATAAATTTGAAAAGAAATTATAAAAATAGTAAACTATACAAATTATGAATAAAGATAAATTTCTGGATTTATTGAAACGCGGGACAAGTGAAATAATTTCCGAACAGGAATTGAATACACAACTCAACAGGAATAATCCCCTCCGGGTTAAAGTCGGTGTGGACCCTACCTCTCCGGACCTTCATTTGGGACACACGGTAATCCTCAGAAAACTCAAACTTTTCCAGGACTATGGTCACAAGGTTATTTTCATCATAGGTGACCTCACAGCAAGGATAGGTGACCCGTCAGGACAGGATAGCACGCGTCCTATATTGTCTGAAGATAAAGTTCTGGAAAATGCAAAGACATATCAGGAACAGTTATTTAAGGTTTTAGATAAAGACAAAACAGAAGTTGTATATAACAGCAAATGGCTTATCCCCCTCGGACTCCAGGGAATACTTGAATTAGCAAAACATTCAACTGTGGCACAGATGCTGCACAGGGCTGATTTCAATGAAAGGTATAAAAACGGAGTAGATATTACAATACTTGAATTTCTGTATCCTTTAGTCCAGGGATATGACTCGGTAGCGGTCAAGGCGGATGTGGAATTAGGCGGGAGTGACCAGAAATTTAATTTATTAATGGGCAGGGAAATTCAACAGGCATACGGACACAAACCGCAAATTGTTATGATGATGCCGTTACTTGTAGGGACAGACGGTACTAAGAAAATGTCAAAGTCTTATAATAATTATATTGCCCTGAATGACTCACCGAAAAATATGTATGGTAAAACTATGTCAATACCCGACAATCTTATGGTTTCCTATTACGAGTTGCTTACAGATTTAGATATGGAACGGATTAAAGAAAATCTTGAACGCGACCCCAGAGATGCCAAAGCAAAACTTGCTAAATGGATAACCAGCAAATATTATAGTGAAGAATCTGCTGAAAAGGCACAATCTGAATTTGATAAAGTTTTTTCAAATAAAGGTCTCCCTGATGATATTCCGGTATATAGAACAGTTAATAAGAAACAAAAACTCTCGGATTTTCTGGCAGAATCCAAACTCGCACCAAGCAAAAAAGAGGCAAAACGTCTTATCGCACAGAACGCAGTGGAGATTGATGAAAAAAAGATTAGTGAAGATAATGAAATAAAATTGACCGATGGTCTTATAATAAGAGTCGGGAAGAGGAAATTCTGTAAAATACAACTTTTGTAGCATCCCGATTTATCGGGACGAGGTAAGATAACCCATGGAAATTAAATTTGGCACTTCCGGCTGGAGGGCAATCATAGCCGAAGATTTTACATTTGATAATGTAAAATTAGTAACGCAGGCAATTGCCGAACATGTAAAATCGACAAAAGAGCAGGTGGCAGAAAATTGTGTAATTGTAGGTTATGACCCGCGGTTTCTGTCAGAAGAATTTGCAAAAACTTCATCCGGTGTGCTGGCTGGAAATGATATAAGGGCATTGTACTGTAAACGCGACACGCCCACGCCTGTCCTTTCATACGAAATTGTGAGAAGAAAACTTATCGGCGGAATAAACTTTACTGCAAGCCATAACCCGCCTGAATACCATGGATTGAAGTTTTCCCCTTACTGGGGCGGGCCCGCACTTCCTGAGACAACAAAAGAAATAGAAAGACTCTGTAAGGAGAAAGATATTGTCTCCAGAATAAAAGAAGTCAGTTTTTCACAGGGTATAAAAAACAAACTTATCCAGGAAATAGACCCGGGTGAAACCTACATAAAACGCATTAAGGAACTGGTTGACCTTAAAGTTATAAAAAAAGCAAAACTCAAAATCGGAATAGATTTGTTATACGGAACCGCACGCGGGTATCTTGATACGTTAATTAAGGAAACAGATTGTAAAACTGTCGTGATTCATAACTACCGCGATGTCCTGTTCAATGGTCAGGGTCCTGAACCTGATGAAGAAAGACTTAAAGAACTAAAAAATATTATGAAAGAACAAAAGTTAAATTTAGGCATTGCAACTGATGGAGATGCAGACAGGTTCGGTATAATTGATTCTGACGGAACATTCATCACTCCTAACCAGGTAATTGCAGTGCTTCTCTACTACCTGGTCAAAAACCGCGGGTGGAAAGGTGTCACTGCAAGGTCAGTAATGACAACGCATTTTATTGATGCTATTGCAGAAAAATACGGCATTGAGGTTAAGGAAACGCCTGTCGGGTTCAAATATATCGGAGATATTATGGTGAACAATCCCGAAGATTTTATTATCGGCGGTGAAGAATCCGGTGGTCTTACAATCCGAAAACACATACCTGAAAAAGACGGTGTCCTTGCCTGCTTGTTGATTGCAGAAATGGTTGCTGAAGAAAGAAAATCAATCAAAGATATTATTCAAGATATAGAAAGACAGGTTGGAAGATACACATCAAAACGCGTGAATTTTCATCTGTCACAGGAAAATATGGACAGGTTCAAACAAAAACTTCAGGGAAAACCGCCGCCTGATATTTCAGGAAATAAAATAAAGAAGATTGTTACGATTGACGGGTTTAAATTTATCTTAGAAGATAATTCATGGATAGGAATAAGGTTGAGCGGGACTGAACCGGTCGTCAGGTTGTATGTAGAGACGAGTTCCGAGGAAAAACTGCAGTCCCTTATAAGTGCCGGCGAAAGATTTGTAAAAGGGAATCTTGGGGACACATCACTTAATTAATAATTTGGAAAATTACAATATAGTATGGAAGAATAATTAAGTGATGTGTCCCCCATAATAAATGTTCAAATTAATTCAAATAACTGTTTTTTTGACTCCGATAGCAATATTAACTATAACAAAAGACAACTTTATTATAAAAGAAACAATTGCACAAATACTGCTTTCCTGCGGTCTGTGCCTGTATATAGTAAACGGCAGCGAAGCATGTGTGCCGTTTACCCCAGCGTTTAGTTTTCGAGCTTGTTTTGCTCGAAAACTGCGAGGGGTTAATGGGCGGTTAACTATCCCGATTATTCTATACCTGGTTGCAATTATTTTATCTATAGTCAATGCTAAACATACACAGTTAGTATTTTCAGTTCTCTCGCTCCAGCTGCTATTCGGTTTTGTATATCTTGCCAGTCTGGAATGGACAAATTCCCGGAGAGAAGGAATTTTTGATACTGTCCTGCTGACTGGAATATTAGTTTCAATATACGGTATTCTTCAGCATTTTGGTTATGACTTTATCCACTGGGCAACAAATTTTGGTGGTCGCCCTTCGTCAAGTTTCGGTAATCCAAATTTTTTTGCAGGTTATTTAGTAACGGTAATACCTGTGTCTATTGTCAGTGCCTTTTCTTATAATAAAACAAGAAAGATTCTATGGATAATTCTCTCTGCATTACTTATCCTGAATCTGTTCTTCAATAAGACACGGGGAGCCTGGGTAGCATTTCTTGTATCATTTATTTACATTATGTTTGTATTGAAACTTTACAGGAACAAAAAATTCTTATTTGTCTTGGTGGCTGTTATTTTCTGGTGCGTGTTTTTTTTAAAAAGCAACATAAAAAATTATATCGTCCAGAAATTTAATAAAAATGAACCATCGGTAGTTGAAAGAATATTCAAATGGCAGACAGCATTTGAAATGATAAAGGCACATCCCCTGACCGGCGTGGGCGCGGGTAACTTAAAAGTGAACTTCGCTCTCTATCAGGCGAATGTCCGTGAAAAGGCAAAATTCCAGTTAAAAGGTACAAGTGAATCAAATGTTCACAATGAATATTTCCAGGTCTGCGCTGAGACAGGCATTATCGGTCTGGTTATCTTTCTGAGTATTTTTGTCACATATTTTGTAAATTTGTTTAAACAAAAAATTAATGCTGTTTCCGCTGGTTTATCTGCCGGAGTCCTGGGTTTTTTGGTTTATGGTTTATCAAATTTTCCGCTTGAAATAACACCTACTGCAATAACGGTCTTTTTATTTCTTGGATTGACTGAACAAGGAAATAAAGATGTCTGTAAAACGCCCGGTGCGAAGATAGATAAAAAGAACTGGTTTTTAAGAATCGTTATGGCAGTTATTTTTGTCGTTTTTGTCTGGCGGTCCGCAGTATTGCCGTTTATTGCCGATATTTACAGGAAATCCGGTGATGATGCACAGATTGAAGGTAACTACCCGAAGGCTATAAATCAATATGAAAAATCTATAGGACTTGACTATGTGAATTCTGAACGGACAGCATACGATTTAGGTGAAGTATATCGACGATTAGGAAATATTGACGGAGCAATATCTGCATACAGGGTTTCTATTGACATCAGGAATTATGGCGAAGTCTATAACAACATAGGTAACTGTTACTGGCTGAAGGGAGATATTGACGAGGCAATAAAAAACTGGCAAACCGCATTGAGACTCGGGTTGCCTAAGGCAGAAGACCAGGAGAACGTTAAAAAAAACATAGAAATTGCAAAATTAAAAAAGTCGTCCAGTTCCTAAAGAACCTACTGTTGGTTAAAACTGGACGCTACAAAACGTAGCGTCCTAATTTATTAGGACGAAAAATTAGGGGGTTGTTATGGGTAAAATCAGTAAAGTAGTTGCACGGGAAGTAATTGATTCAAGGGGTAACCCCACGGTAGAGGTTGATGTTCAACTTGAAGACAGCAGTCTGGGCAGGGGTATCGTTCCCAGCGGTGCATCAACAGGCGAAAGAGAGGCGATTGAGTTGCGCGATGGAGACAAAAAGCGTTTCCTCGGTAAAGGCGTACTTAAGGCAGTCAAAAACGTTAACGAGATAATATCAAAAGAGATTGCAGGTATGGACTCTTCCAAACAGCAGGTTATTGACGAAAAAATGATAAAACTTGACGGGACTGAAAATAAATCCAAATTCGGAGCAAATGCTATTTTAGGTGTCTCTATGGCTGTCTGCCGGGCGGCTGCCATATCGGCAAAATCCCCCCTCTACGAGTATATCCGTAAGACCTACGGCATATCTTCAGATACCTATGATATACCTGTTCCCATGATGAATATTCTAAACGGCGGTGCACATGCCGATAACAATGTTGACATTCAGGAATTTATGATACTTCCCGTGAATGCGTCCTGTTTCAGAGAATCATTGCGTATGGGAGCCGAGGTTTTTCATAGTCTCAAATCCGTACTGAAGAAAAAAGGCTATAATACCGCAGTCGGTGACGAGGGAGGTTTTGCACCGAACCTATCTTCAAACGAAGAGGCGCTCCAGGTTATTATTGAAGCGATGGAAAAAGCCGGTTATAAACCCGGGCAGGACCTCTATATCGGACTTGATCCTGCCGCAAGCGAATTTTATTCGGATAAAAAATACACGCTTGAGGGCGAACCTGAAAATAAAGTCAAGACGAGTGAAGAGATGATTGATTATTACGGAGGGTTCCTGAAGAAATATCCGGTCATATCCATTGAAGACGGGCTGGCAGAGCAGGACTGGGACGGCTGGGCTTCATTGACAAAACAACTCGGTAAAAAAATACAAATCGTCGGAGATGATATTTTTGTCACCAACACAAAGATATTCTCTGAAGGTATAAAAAAGAATATCGCCAACGCCATACTGATTAAACTTAACCAGATCGGGACACTTACAGAAACTATTAATGCAATCCAACTCGCTCATAAATCAAATTACAGGGCTGTAATTTCACACAGGAGCGGGGAGACAGAAGACACATTCATTGCAGATTTGTCCGTTGCATTGAATACCGGACAGATAAAAACAGGTTCCTGTTCAAGGACCGACCGCGTATGCAAATATAACCAGTTATTGCGTATTGAAGAGGAACTGGGTAATAAATCACAGTTTTTGGGTGTCCGGACATTTAAATGGCTAAAATGAATATTCCTAAAAACCGCAGACTTATTTTTATAGTTGCGGTTGTAATAATAGCAGTTCTGACCTTGAACAGCGGATTTCGGAACCTTATTAAATATAAACTGCAACATATTAAATTAACCGGAGAACTTGAACAGATGAAATCCGAGAATGAACGGTTAGAAAAGGAAATATATTATCTTGAGAATGATAAATCTTATATGGAATACCTGATTCGCCGGGATTTAGGTTATATAAAACCCGGTGAGATAGAATATAGAATAATATCAAATAAGTAAATATTTCAATTATTTTTTGAAAGCAAGGAAATTATAAATATCTCGTCCATCTAAAGATGGACGCTACCAGAAGTAGGTTACTCCAGTAACAGTAGCGTCCAGTTTTAACCAACAGTAGGTTCTTTAGGAACTGGACGGCTTTCTTGATTGTGAGATATTATATTTGATATAATATATGTTAGGAAAGAAAGGTTGGTAGAGATATGAGTGTAAAAATTATGGTCATTGATGACTCGGAAGCCATTTGTCAGATGTGTAAAAAAGCATTAGAGAATGAGGCTAAAGTAGAAGTTTTCACGGACCCGAAGGAAGCCCTCGAGCATTTTTCTACTGAGTTTTTTGATTTAGCTCTGATTGATATGAGATTACCCGGTAGCGGTATGGATGGAATTGAAATTTTGAACGAAATTAAAAAAATATCTAATAGTACCGATACTATGTTAATGACCGCCTTTCCCAGCAGTTCCAGAATCACAGAGGAAGCAGCCAGATTAGGCGTTTATGATTTTCTTTTTAAGCCGATTGAAATTAATAATTTGAGACTAAGAGTGAAAAAATGTCTTGAGAAAAGAAAACTAAATGAACAAATTACTGATTTGAAAAAGAAACTAAATGAAATGAAATAGGAGGTGATTTATATGATTACTAAATCTAAAACTACTAAAAGTTCAGTAAAACAAAAGGATAAAAAATATGTAATTATTGATTATCCTCAGGAAAATGAGATAATAAACCATCCATGTTATACTATCAGGATTGGAGCAAGTGGAAACGGTGTTGTTGAAGTATCAATTGATGGTGGTAGCTGGAAACGATGTCATCATTCAGTAGGCTACTGGTGGTATGGATGGTCAAATTATCCTGCAGGAACTCGTAAAATTATTGCACGGCTCCGGAGCAATAACGGTAAGATACTAAAAAAATCAGAACTCAGGAACTGCACCTCCAAGATTTAATACAAGCAATTATTCCAAACATACTTCAGTAGTTACCTAAAACAAATATCTTATACTTAATGATACAATACTATTTGTATAATTGTAAAGCGCAGCGTTTGAATTGTTTATTTCATATGAATACCTTAACAGAAGTATATCCTTTGACCAGGAAACAGAAATGAACGTTTGGCTGTCCTGTCTTTTTTGGTCTGGCTGACGGATTTTATCGTTTTCATCTTTTGCAAGCTGTCCTGAATAATCTTTGGTTGTATAAGATGCCCCCATCAACAAACTGGAATTATCTACAAATCCAGTAAAAAAGTCTGCTCCATATTTGTTGTTTATATAACTTCTATAGTCAGTAATTATTCTTTCATCACCTATAGTTGTGTTATTGCCTTCGTATTGCTCCGGTCCCCAACAAAAATAATTTTCGTTTGAATTTAACTGACCATAATTATAAACCAGGTCAAACCCTGTCTTTGCAGTTAAGTTCTGTGATAGTGCCAGTTGAACAAAATTTTCAGTATCTTTTCTTATGTCATTTCTGTATGTAGGAGAACCGCCAGAAATTCCTTCATAAAGATACCTCTCGGGATATGTCTTATTTTGAATAACTCCCGAAACCTCCAAATAGGTGTAAAGAGATAATTCCTGACTTATCTTTGCCTGCATTCCGTTTGTCTGATTATCCAGGTTGTAATCAGGATATGTAGTTTTTTCGTAGATGTATCCGCTACTGAACGTTGTGTGGTCAAACATATACCATTTTAATGTCGGTAGCACATAAAATCTATTTGAATTATATACAGTAGCGTTCGGCATATAATATAAATTCAGACCGGGGTTTATATCCAGTTCAAACAAGTCACCGAGACGCTGTTTAATTGTAGCAGCCAGAAGGTGCGCTGTTTCATTTTCTAAATTATATTGACTGAAACCATTTATACCCAGCCAGTAATGTGTTCGCAAAAATGTCTGCCGGGCAAATTTTGACCGCAAGCCAAGCCCGAGGTCCAACCTGTATTTCCCCTTTTTGTTCAGGACGTTTTCCACCTCTCAGTTTTTCGTCCGTTATTTTTCCCCTTCCTGCAGTTTCTCCAAGTGTCTCTTTTATCCTTGTTATGCTCCTGTGTTTATTTAATCCATAAACTACAATATCCTTGATTTCTTCTGATGATAGACGTTTACTCTGCAGTTCTTCCAATACAATCCCGCCGATATATTTTATCGCTCTCAGGTTCATCTTTTTTGTAATCGCCAAAGAAACTATTTCTTTTGAATATTCGGCAGGAAATTGTTCTTCTTTATGTTTTACAATAATCTCGCAGAGTTGGACTAATTCATCTAACTTCATATTTCTTATCAGAACTAATTTAGACAGCAGTTTGAAATCATCTTCTGAGAGTCCCCTTTCTAACAGTTCAGCAAGCAATTGATGTGAATATTTGATGTTTTCAACTTTAATCCCTTTATTTAAGCACTCGGAAATCTGCCCCTTTGCCAACTTCAGTGAATTTATTTTTTGGGTGAGAACTTCAAGAACTGTCTGATAAGCAGATTTTCTTGCTATACCTTCTTTAAGACGGTTTATTAAAATTTCTGACGGTAAGTCATCTCTGTTTGCTGATTCAACAAGAGATAGAATATCTCCAACCTGTTGTGCTGTAAAATCAGTTTTACTCTCAAGAAATTGTTTTATTTCTGTTAATTTATTCTGAGCAGAAATATCAGTAACTAAAAATAAACCTAAAATAAATAAAAGGAAACACTTTTTCATAATTGATTTTCCAACCCGCTTTGCCCCAAATGACCCTACTTGTTCGGGTTTACTTAAAAATTTCGCCCGCTTTCACTTAAAGGCGGGTCGTATCAACTACAGAATTTTTTGCTCCCGGAACGTAGCCACTGTCAACATAGTCCTTTGCATAAGGATCGGCTAACCAATTTTTTCCATCAATAACAAACACATATTGATATCTTCCGGGTGATAGGGGTAGTTTTAATACCCAGAGGCCATTTTGTTTTTTGAGTTTAAGTGACTCGGTATCCCAACCGTTAAAATCACCTGCAAGAGTTACCCTCTGTGCATCTATTCCTGCTATATTAAAAGTAACAACAACTTCTGATGGTTTTCTCTTTTGTAAAAAAACCAAACTCGCAATAACAACTATAGTTGCTATAACTGTTGCAGGAACTAATCTCCAAAGATATCTGTGAAATGGTAAGATATATCCGGCGGGACTTATCTCTCTTGGCTCAATTTTTGACATTACCCTTTCGGCAAAGTCATTCTGTATATCTCAAAAGAAAAACAGGACGATATTTCACAGGAATAGAATGCACTAAATAATGAATTCTCTTTTTTTCTTCTTCCTGAATAAGGTATTCCTCGGGAGTTGGGCTTTTGTCTGCAATTTCAAGCGGAAATTCATCTTCTTCTGTGCTTATTTTTTTATCAATTGAAATAAACCTGATGATATTATCTCTTCTCAGTTTATTCCTGCAAAGATTTAACGCTATGGTAAACAACCAGTTTTGAAATTTCTGACCGACTTTAAATTCACCAAGTTTTTTATATGCCTGTAGAAACACCTCCTGTGAAATGTCTTCGGCGTTGTGATAATTGCTTAACATCCGGTAGCAAAGGTTGAAGATTTTATTTTTATATTTGTTTATCAAAACAGCAAATGAACTCTTATTACCTGAAAGTGTCTCCTGAATTAATACTACGTCATTTGATTGATTTATAACCATATTAATACCCAGGCAATAGGTCTCATTATTTATTTTTGCTTTCACTCATTGGAGGCAACCTTTTTCCATCGGTTATTGTCTATATTATAGATGACAAAAATAATTTTGTCAATATAAATATTCATTTCCATCTGGGGAATACAGGATAAAACCAGACCTTACTTAATGGACACTTTTTGGACACTAATCTTACTTATTTGATTTATTCATAAAATAATTATATACTATGGGATACTTTTTCAGTTTTTCCAAACAAGTATAATCAAGGAATTATCCAGGTATGGCAATTAAAGAGTTCCTAAAAAAATTAGGGACACTACACAAGGATAGATTGCGGGTTAAAATAGAAACTCAAAAGGGAAAAGTTAAATCATTTGTAATACAATATGAGGCAAAAATTGATGAACACTGGTATCAAATAGTAAGGTATGATTGTGCTCATAATTATGTCCACAGGGACTTAATAGCTCCCGACGGAAGCAAAGAAAAGAAACCTATTTTTCTATCAACATTAGAACAAGCGTTACTTTATGCCGAACAGGATTTAGAAGACCGCTGGGAATGGTATAGAGAACATTTTGAAAGGAGAAAAAAGAAATGACAGAAAAAGATATTACAAGACGAGATATTGGTATAACGTTTGATTTTATTAAGTATTTAATAGAAAATCCATCCAAGATAAAGAGAATCCCAAATGGAACTGAGATAACTTTTCTTGAGGAAACCTTTCCTGAATTGGAGAGAAAAGACAGAACAGTCTCTAAGAAAAAGATTTTTGCTTATCAAGTTAATAAAACCTTTGAATCTGTTGCAAAATAATATAAACAAACTTTTATCAGTTCTTTAATGTTAACTTTATGAAATAATTTAAGGTCTTTTCTTTAAAGTAACCCTGTTATGGATGGACACTTTTTGGACACTTAAATATTTACTTGATTTTCTATTCAAAGCTGTATGTATAATATTTACAGAGGTGATAACAGATGGAAGCAATTAACCTATCAAAAACTTTAAGACCTTATGAAAACAAATGGGTTGCTATTACAAAAGATTATAAAAAGGTAATAGCCAGTGGAAAAACATTAAAAGAAGCAATTAAAAATGCTGCGGGTAAGAATGTTCCGCCTATTTATACTTATGTAAATTCTTTTAAAACAGGATATAGTCCTACAAATACATAAATAATGAAATTCAGATACCAGAGAAGACCAACCGAAAGAACAGAATCCCATCCTGAAAGACATAGATTTTTATTGACTTTTAGATGATTTTATGATATAAATATATTAGGAAAATACAGGAGGCAGTTGTGATAAAACTAAAATTTGAAGGAAAATTTAAAGTTATATTTTTTAAAGAGAAAGACGAGGAAAATGTAGTTGCTTATTGTCCTATGCTTGACCTAGCTACCTGTGGAAATACAATTGTGAAAGCAAAAGAAAATTTCGTTGAGTGTCTAAGAATCTATCTTGAAGAAACCGTTAAACACGGAACATTAGAAAAAGACCTTATGAAGTTAGGCTGGAAACCGAACATCTTAAATCTAACGATGTCCCCTCCACATAAAGAGACATGTAGAAATATTCCCCTTCACATTCTTAAAAGAATTGATATCCCGGTACCTTTAAGACTTCAATGAGTCACCTGATACCTCTCCATTGGCAGAGAATTGAAAAAGCAATATTACATTTTGGTTGTAAATATATTGGACAGGAAGGGTCTCATAGGAAATATTGGAGAGAAGGGTTCACAAGACCTATTATATTACCCGTGTATAAAGAAGTTCCTAAATTTATAATAGCTCAAATTATCAAAAAATACGTTAAGGTGTTGGGGATAATTTTTCCGATTGACAAAAGTTAATTTTAATGATATATATATAGTGTATAGTGCTTTAGCGGGGGGTATAAAATGGAGCAAAAAGGGAAGATTCTTATCGGAAAGAATTTTATTATGGTTGAAATAGCAGTTAATATTTTCAAGAGCGACAAACGATATATAGCTGATTGTCCTTCTTTGCAACTCTCAACACAAGGTAATTCTATGGAAAAAGTAAAAGAACATTTTCAAGAAGCCTTAGATTTGTGGGTGGAATCTACTATGCAAAGAAAAACTTTAAGAAAGGCTCTTGAAGAATTGGGTTGGACAAACAGACGTCTTCATTGCATTGGTATTAATTATGATAATAGGCAATTACTATCTCCTCCGGATGTAGATTATAGAAAGATTCCTATAAATCTATTAGCTCAAGAATATCATGCCATTCCAGTGCCTTTCAGGTAATTACAAATCTTGAGAATAACACCTGTCAAAACAAGCAAAATAAAAAAATTGTTAGAACGGCATGGTTGGGTAAAAGACCGTCAGAATGGTAGTCATATTGCTTATATTAAAGACAATGAACCCCGACCAATTATTGTTATTGATGAAAGTGAAACTGATAAATGGCTTGTAAAACAAATTATGGGTAGATTAAATTTAAGCAAACACCATTTCTATCAAGAAATTCGGAAACTATAAATTAACTGTTGTTTTATGTTTTAAATAAAAGAATATGATAATTGACACTTCCCCTTTTCCCCACCATCCCACTCACTATATCTACCCAACGGACATTTCGGACTGGAAAATTTCTTGATTTTTTCATAAAAAGTTAGTATACTATACTATAGAAAACAAAATTTATGTGAGGTGATAGAAAATGTCAGCAGTAGATTTAACTTTTTTGAAATCATATTTTGGCAAGTGGGTTGCTTTGACAAGAGACCAAAAAAGAGTTATTGCTTCCGGGAAAACATTTAAGGAAACTATTGAAAGAGTTCAAAAGAAAAAATATAAAGACCCCATCTACACCAAGGTTATTGATTTTGCGAGTTTCATTCCTTAAACAATATGAAATTCCCATACTGCAAGATACCTATATAATGACCGTTAAGGAACTTTTAGGGCATAAGACCTTAGCAATGACATCAAGATATTCCCATCTTTCCCCCAACTTCCAACGCTCAACCGTAGAGCTTCTCTGCAACAGGATGGACACTTTTTGGACACCTGAGGGTATTAAGGCAAGTGATACAAAACAGGCAGAAACTAAAATCTTATTGAATAATAAGGTATTATCAAATTTTGCCGCGGTGGCGGAACTGGCAGACGCACAGGACTTAAAATCCTGAGTCGCTTAGGCGATGTGAGGGTTCAACTCCCTCCCGCGGCATATAAAATCAAAATCCTTTGCCATTGTTTTTTGAACCTGCAGGTGTATAATATATTGCAGACAGAACAAAATATCCCATGGGAGAATGACCGCTTTCTAAGGCTTGTGCAATAGCAATCCCTGCTTTCATTTCAAGTGTTTTTAAAATAGTCACAGATGTATCCAGTCCTATACCCATGCTGGACTTAATGTCCTGTGTTGTATCAAATATTGTCCTGTCACCTATCTTGGCAGATTCTACAAAAACATTCCATGTTACTATCTTGATTTCTGTCCCGATAAATTTTTTTTCAACATTTTTTATAAGAGGAATATGATAAATAAGGTTGTTATAAATCAGAGCATCTCCGCCATAAAATTCTTTATAAGAATAACCTTTCAGAAATTCATAGCCCCCAATTCTGTATTGAGATGTTAAAGGTTTGTGTATCGGGGACACAGGATAGCCAACTTTGAGATAATACTTAAGAAAATGGCTTTTTAACGGATAAAAATAGTTCACAAATTCCAGTTCTGACTGTGTATAGTCATAACTGCTTCCCATATCGGGTAGAGATTTTTCGACATCTAACGAAGTTTTTAGTCCGGTAGGTAATTTAGAGTTTTCATCCAATCTGTCATATAACAAACCAATCTTACCGGTAACGTTAGTACCTTTATCTATTTTATCAGATGTTGCAAGCGATGCAGTAATGGTGTCTTCAAATTTAAGTGAACCGTTAATATAATATGACCTGCCAAGATTTATTATACCGAAAGGCATTATTCCCTTATTACGTTGCAAATGCTCTTCAGACAGGTATATCTCTGAGAAATCAGCGATGTCGTATAAATGTAAACCCAAAAATACACGGTAGAAATTATATCCAAAAGCAATTTTATTATTAATATTACTGTCAATAAAATCGTATTTCATAGCAAAATCAACCATGGTTTTGGAAAACTGTTCTTTTAAGGTAACAATCGCCACTCCATTTGGAAGAAGGAGTTGCAGTTTCGGTGATACAGAAACGATTGGTTCCTGCAGGAATATTTCTGGTGTTGGTTGCTGCTGGGAGAATAATGTTGGGAATGTAAAAAATAAGGTTAAAAATATAAAAGTAATTGTTTTGTTCATTTTTTTAAATGTATAGGAAATTATAAAAGGGTAAACCCTTAATTCCTGGAATTTACCCTTTAGGGTTTTATCCTTCAGGATTTTACTTGATGTATCTTGGAATTAACATATTCCATATGTTCATAATTACCGACTATGTTTAAGGTTTTGCTTAATTCCTTTAACCCTTCAGGATTATCAGTCAAATCATAAACAAGAATAGAATAAGCAATAACTTTGACCGGTTTGTACTTCTCTAACCAGATGAATTGTTGTTTATCAGCATAATATGTTGATTTAAGGTTTGTTGCAGATATTGCAAATATAATTCTGTCATCTTTTGAAACTGTTATACTGTCACCTGTCCGTTCTTTTATAGTCAGGTTATCTATAAATCCTATGGGGACATATTTTATATTATAATAATGCGGGTCACCTGTACCAAAGTAACATAAGTATACGTACCTTATCTTTTCTCTATTTAAGTATTTTCCCAGTTCCTTTAACCCCTGTCCCCAGTCAAGATTTGAATCTGTCAGGCAGTTATATCCATTTTGAGGTCCACCAATAAATTCATTAAAGTAACTTATATACCAGGGATGGACTTTTATATTAGTAAAAATATACCAGATTAATAAACACGGGATGATTAAGAATATGAGACCCTTCCACTTCGCTTCGCTCAGTATCAGGGTGACAGGCCGGAGGACACCACTGGCTAAGACTATTAAAAAAGGATACGCTATCAGTATGTGTCTGTGTCCTATCTGTGTTTTTGAAAAAGAAGCTAATAGAAAATAAATACCAGCGGGTAATAAGAGAAAGAGCATTTCGTCTGAATTCCATTTTTTGTTATATATTATAACCAAAAATGCAATTAATGTAAATATCACAAGCGGAATCGGGGTCTTTACCAGAAATGTTGTGAGAAAATAATGTTTCCATCCTGTGGTTGAATATTGTCCCAACAAAAATGATG